>JAIDIR010000318.1 GCA_029052615.1 Clostridia bacterium
CGGTAATTTTGCCGTTGGGCGCATAGTGCAAAAAAATGCAGACAAGCCTTTTAACTAAAATCTATATTTTTATAAATGAAATAATACCGTTATGAAATCAAAAAAACTTATTTCGGCGCTGTTGCTCGTTGCGGTAGCCGGTTCCGCCGCAGGCGCGGTAACAATGGCTGCCTGCAAGGATAAGCCGCAGGAAGGCGTTATCTACGTTGCGCCAAACGGAACGTCCAAGGGTAAGGGTACCAAAAAGAGCCCCAAAGAGCTTTCGGAAGTCATGTCTGACCCGAACCTGGAGCCCGGCACGACCATTATGGTACAGCCCGGCACTTACGAATTTACCGCCAGAACGACCGTCGTGTCAAGCGGCACGTACAACAAGTACATTACCATAAAGAACGCCGACCCCACAAAAAAGGCGGTTATGTCGTTCTACGGCATGAAGTTCGAATCCACCGCCCGCGGCGTGCAGATTTACGGCGACTATATTCACTGGGACGGCATTGACGTGTGCGGCGCAGGCGACAACGGTATGTACATAGGCGGCAGCTATAACATCGTTGAAAACTGCGAGTTCTACGACAACCGCGACACGGGCTTACAGCTTGGCAGAAGCTACAGCCCCGATCTTGTTAACAACATCAATCTTCAGTACGACGATATCAACTACTGGCCCAGCTATAACCTGATTAAAAACTGCACTTCGTACAACAACTACGATAACGAAACCTACGGCGAAAACGCCGACGGCTTCGCGGCAAAGCTTACCGTAGGCTACGGCAACGTCTTTGACGGATGTATAGCTTACCGTAACTCGGACGACGGCTGGGATTTGTTCGCAAAGACGGACAGCGGCAACATCGGCGAGGTTATAATGTATAACTGCGTCGCTTTCGAAAACGGCTTTATTTTGGAATCGCAGGAAGATTTCAATAAAAAATTCCCCACTTTTAAGACTGATAAAAAGGAAACCGACACGAGCAAGTTTACCACCCGCGACGGCGACGGCAACGGCTTTAAGCTGGGCGGCTCCGTAATGGAAGGCGAGGTTTTGATGCAGAACTGCCTTTCGTTCAACAACCGCATGCACGGCGTAACCGATAACTCCAACCCCGGCGTGCTTATTATCGACGGTATAACTTCCTACAATAACGGTGCAAACGTTAACGGCGAAGGCAAGATCGATTACACCAATTCCAACGGCATTGACGACGGTTGCGGCAACGTTGACTTCGCGCGTCAGTTCTACAGCTATAACCACATTGCAAACACCCTTTCCGTCAACAACGGCAACGGCTGGATGGCGGCGGACGAATACAGAGGAACGGTAAGCAACTCGACCTTCGTAAACGCAGGTTCGAACAGAAGGGGCGACGTTGCGTCCGATTTGCAGGCTTACGACGGTTTCTCCGTTACGAAGGACGCCGAGTACAACACCAAGACCAAGGACAGGGGTACGAGAGTTACAACCGCAACTGCGGCGGAGGATATTTTCAAGGCTCTGCCCACTAACGACCTCGGCTTCGATAAGACTCTTCACAGCAAGTGGAGAAACGCGGATATGTCCATAAACCTCGGCGACCTGCTTGCGCTTAAGAACGCAGACGGCACGCAGGGCAGCAAGCTCAATTATTCGAGCTGGGACGATTATCCCCACTACGGCATGACCGACCTCACCACTATGTCGAGCGAGGACGACGCCGTTGCGCAGGCGATAATCGATATGGCTTATCTGCCCGTCAACGCTTCGGCGGTATATCAGGATTTTGACGCGGTTACCAAGATTAAAAACGTTGAAATCAAGTGGTCGTCCAGCGACGAATCGCTTATCAAGGTTACCGATATAAAGGGTACTTCCAACTCCAAGCACGAGGACGTGAGAATTCAGGTTATCCGTCCCGACGACGGCGACAAGCAGGCAATACTGACCGCCACCGTCAAGAAGGGCAACGTTACCAAGAACAAGACCTTCACTTTGACCGTTAAAAAGAATACTTACCGTATCGGCGAGATTTACATTGAAGGTCTTGACGGTGACGCGATAATTATCGACAAGGGTGAAACTTGGAACGAATTCCGTCCTCCCGTAGCGAAGATTATAAACGGCACTTCGGACAGCGGCGTGGAAATCGCGTCGGCGTTGTACACCAACGACCGTACGATCAAGTACGCTACGTTCGAAAATCCCGAATCGTTCGAGCTGATGCGTACCGGCTTCGACGCGACCAAGGCGGGTATCTGGGAAATCACTCAGAAAATCACCATGCACGAGGATGACGTCGAGCTTGCAAAGGCTGTCGACGGCGAGGGCTTAGCTCCCAACGTAGATACGAAGATTTACTACATTTACGTTGCGGACCCCGGTGCAAAGGTTGACTTTAAGAAAGATAAAAACAACGTCGTTTTAAGTAACGTTACCGTAAACCACAGCGGTTACAATATCTCGTGTGAATTCGCAAGCCCTACCGGTACTATCTATGCGATGAGCGTACCCACCGGCGGCACTGCTCCCACGACGGATCAGATTAAGGAGGCGGCTAACGACGAAACCAATACCTCGGCGGCTAAGTACGAGTACCGTGCGACGGGCGGTTCGTTCGATTTCGCAAACACTAACTCGGCGGGCTACACGGCGTACTACTTCCTTGAAAATATGGACGGCACGCAGCAGTCCAAAATTTACAGCAAGGCAATTTCCACCAAGGCAATTTCCACCAAGGCTGAGTTCGAGGGCATGCTTGCTTCCAACAACAACACGACCATTTATCTGCTGCAGAACGATATCGACCTTGAAGGCAGCGTTACGACGGTAGACACCCCGTTCGTGGGCGTGTTCAACGGTATGGGTCACAAGATTCATAACGCTGAAATCAAGAAGACGGTTGAGGACGACAAGATCCGCACCGGTCTGTTCAGACTGGTTCAGGGCGGTTCGATTATGAACGTTACGTTTGAAGATATCGTAGTCGAGGACGTTTTGGGCAAGGCGGAAAGAACGGGTCTTATCGCGGTAATGCGCGGCGGCTACCTCGGCAACATCGTCGTTCATAACTGCGACGTTACCGGTATCGCCAGAGTCGGCGGACTCGTAGGTCAGATTATTACCGAGGCGAGCGACGGACACAATACGTCGGTAATCGACAGGATTTCCGTAACCAGCGACAGGGACGAAACCAGCGGCGAATACCTGCACAAGATTTACGCAACCAACCAGAGAGCGGGTGCGGTAGTCGGCTATATTCAGGCGGGCAACGCGGCTTATTACAATATCGTATACATTTCCAACTGCTACGTTGATACCTTCGTTCAGGCGGATACCAGCTATTGCGGCGGCGTACTCGGCAGATGCGACGACAGAAACGCAAACGACTATATGGAAATCACCAACTGCCTGTTCCTCGGCAAGCTTGAATCGCCCCTCCACGTCGGCGGTATAGTCGGCGGTATTTCGGGCACCGGTAAGTCGAGAATATTCAGTTGCGTCGGCTACGGCACGATGATCTATTCGTCCGAAAAGACGCTGATGGAATCTTCGGCAAAGAACTGCTCCAACATAGTCGGTAACTGCGGCAGCAATGCGGACGCAATCGTAAGAAACTGCTTCGCTAAGTTCGACGAGTACAATGCAAACTTCAACGTAACCACGTTCGGTGCTTACGACGAAATGAGCGAAACGACCGCGGCGCAGATTAACGATCCCGAATTCTGGTCGGAGGATTTGACGAGCTTCACGACGTCGGCTCTTCAGTTCTGCTCGCCTGAGTGGGATTTCGAAAACGTCTGGAAATTAAGCGATCCCGATCCTATTACCCACGTGCTTAAGGCTCCTTACGTAAGCCTTATACACACTCTTCCTGCGGCAGACGCGGAATAAGCAAAAATTAAATTCGGCGGCGGACGGTTTGTCCGCCGCTTGATTTTTGCCGTTATTTCACGGTTCGGCAAATAAGCCCCGGCTTGACAACGCCCTTTGCCTGTGCTAAAATGAATGTTGAAAAATATAATATTACGGGAGATAAAAATGGCTGAACTTCTCGCGTTGCCCGCCTGGTTTAATCCCTGGGGTTGGACGGCACTCGCCGTTGTGGCAATAATAATTTTAATCGTAATAATCGTGCTGATTGCAAGGAGCGGCAAAAAGGATAAGAACGCCGCAAAGACCAAGAACGGTGCGCCCGAGGCGGCGCCCGCGCGCGCGGAGAGCGTGAAGGAAGAAAGGGAAGAGAGAGTTACCGAGAGCAAGGCGCAGGAGCCTGCGGCGGTAAAGGAAGAGCCCAAACCCGAGCCTAAGCCCGTTGAAAAGAGCCACCCCAAGCCTGCGCAGAAGCCCGCACAGAAAACCGAGATAAAGCCTAAGGCGGCGCAGAAGCCGGCGGCAAAACCTGCAACGAAGAGCGAGGCAAAACCCAAACCCGCACAGAAAACTTCAACCGCGCCCAAGACGACCAAGGCGGCTAAACCTGCGGCAAAGCCCGCACCCAAGGAAGAGCCCGCAAAGACTTATCACATTGCAAAGAGGAAGGAAGACGGCAGGTGGCAGGTAAAAGCTGCGGGAGCATCCAAGGCGATAAAGCTGTTTTTGACGCAACAGGACGCAATCGATTTCGCCAAAAAGACGGCGGAAAATCAGGACGCGCGCATAGTTATCCATAAGGAGGACGGCACGTTCCGCCGCCTCAGCTACACCAAAAAATAAAATCAAATCAAGCGCCCGCGCAAAATTTGCGCGGGCGCGTCGTTTTCTGTGCGCACAATAATTTAAGGTTAATTGTTTGACAACTTTTAATAATGCGTATAAAATATAGAAGGAAAAAACTGACGAGGTTGAAAAATGACGAAGATTGACGTGTTTTCGGGCTTTTTGGGCGCGGGTAAAACCACGCTTATCAAGAAGCTTATCAAGGAAGCTTACCAAGGCGAAAAGCTGGTTTTAATCGAAAACGAATTCGGCGAAATCGGCGTGGACGGCGGTTTTATGAAAGAGGCGGGAATAACCGTAAACGAGCTCAATTCGGGCTGCATCTGCTGTTCGTTGGTCGGCGACTTTGCCGAGGCGCTTAAAAAGGTAGTGGACGAGCTTCATCCCGACCGCATTTTAAT
>JAIDIR010000319.1 GCA_029052615.1 Clostridia bacterium
CGGGATACCAATTTGAAGACGGTGCCCACGACGAGTTTAGCTGCTTGGCATAAGTCTGTCCGTCGTCGCCAAAACCGTAATTCGTATTGTTTATATCGTAATAATCTAAAATAAAAAGCTTATCACCGCTTATTTTTTCCTGTACACCGTTTGTCGCGGTTATCGTTGCATACTGCGACGTGGGATGCGCGGCGTTTATTCTGCCGGTATAATATTTGCCTGCCGCACCGTCCATGTTTGAAACGATATTGTCCTTATAAAAAAGATCCGAGCCACCGGTTATGCTGAAATTATCGGTGACGTATTCGTCGGTCAAAGCAACCGCGTTTCTTTCATAAGCGGTTGTAAACAGTTTGTAAAACCAGGAATCGCTGTCCTCGATTTTAATCGGCTCCGAAGGAATAGCTTGTGTGTTGATGCCTACGTCCTTATAATAATCGCCGCCGTTCAAGCTTGCGTGGAGTTTACTCGTACTCCAAAACGCATAGTCGGGGTGATTGGTTTGAGAATTGTAAGGCTCTGAGAATAAATTAGTATTCGCCCAAAGAAGCATACCGCTGCCGTACCTGTTTTTGTCGGCGATAACACTGCCATCAGTGGAGTTGTCAATACCCGTGTGAAGCACGCGCCACTTGACGGGACTGTTATTCTGCGTGCCGAAATATATATATTCTTTCTGCGCGCCTTCGAAGCCGTTGAGAATACTTCCCGAACCGTCCAAATCAAGGTATGACGCGCTTGCCTTAATCTCAGGCGCGTCGGCTGCCGCAACGGTATTGCCGCCCGCAAAGCTAAGCCCCGTTAAAACGGTGGCGCACGCGCACAGCGTTGCTAATAATCCTCCTACAAAAGTCTTACGCTTAATTTTCATAAACCGTACTCCTTTGCGGGCAATAAAAAAGAGCGCTCCTATCAAGGAACGCCCGCTAAATGTGCCCTTGATAGTTGCGCTATAACTTTCCTATAAATATGTACAAAATTGCTAAAATAGGGAAAAGAAAGGGTACACTTATGCCGTTGTATCCTATCATAGCAATTTTATATTCAGTTATAGCGCACTACTATTTTATCACGGGAATTCATAATATTCAATACTTTTCGACAAAGTTTTTAAAAATAGTTGTTAAATTTGCACAAAACACAATATGTTGTGTGTCGGCGGCATTTTATTTGCCAATTTAAAAATAATTATATATAATGTTATGCGGAATTTATTTTGCAGGAGTGATTTATTATGGCAAAAACACCTTATGCGATTATTATTTTGGACGGTTACGGACTGGCTGAGGCGGGCGCGGGCAACGCGATTTCCTTAAACGGCAGCAAGAACGTTACCGCGCTTATGAACGAATACCCCTCCGCCACCCTGGGCGCAAGCGGTATGAGCGTTGGTCTGCCCGACGGGCAGATGGGCAATTCCGAGGTCGGACACCTGAATATGGGCGCGGGGCGCATCGTTTATCAGGACCTGACCAAGATAACCAAGGCGATTGCCGACGGTGATTTTTTTGAAAACCCCGCCCTTATCAAGGCGATGGACAACGCCGCGCTGGGCGGCAAAAAGCTGCACCTTTACGGGCTTTTGTCGACGGGCGGCGTACACAGCCACTTGACCCACCTTTACGCGCTGTTGGAAATGGCGAAAAAGCGCGGCGTTAAGGAGTGCTACGTTCACTGCTTTATGGACGGCAGGGACGTTTCGCCTACTTCGGGTGCGGGATTTATCCGCGAGCTGCAGGACCATATTAATAATATAGGGTGCGGCAAGATTGCCTCGGTTGCGGGCAGGTATTACGCGATGGACCGCGACAACAACTGGGACAGAGTTGAAAAGGCTTACGATATGCTTACCCTCGGCGAGGGCGCGCCCTGCAAGGACCCCGCTAAGGCGGTTGAGGAAAGCTATGCAAACGGCGTGACCGACGAATTTATTAAGCCCATTAAGGTTTACGAGGACGGCAAGCCCGTGGGCATTCTGGAAAAGGGCGACAGCGTTATTTGCTTTAACTTCCGCCCCGACCGCGCAAGGGAGATTACCCGCGCCGTTTCGCAAAAGGATTTCGTGGTACCCAAGGGCGTTGCGTTTGAAAGAAAGACGGGATTTTTGGAGCCCGTTTACGTTTGCTTTACCGTTTACGACGCGACCTTCGAGGACGTGGATATTGCGTTCCCCAAGACCTCGCTTGACAACACGCTGGGCGAATACCTTGCAAAGTGCGGCAGGAAGCAATTAAGAATTGCCGAGACCGAGAAGTACGCGCACGTAACATTCTTCTTTAACGGCGGCGTTGAGGCGCCCAACGAGAACGAGGTGCGCGACCTTATCCCCTCGCCCAAGGTTGCAACCTACGACCTGCAGCCCGAAATGAGCGCTTACGACGTTACCGACAAGGTGCTTGAGGAGCTGGACAGCGGCGAATTTGACGTGATTATTTTGAACTTTGCAAACTGCGATATGGTCGGGCACACGGGCGTGATTTCCGCCGCCATCAAGGCGGTGGGCACGGTTGACGAGTGCGTGAAGAAGGTCGTTGATAAAATTCTTGCAATGGGCGGCGCGGCGCTTTTGACCGCAGACCACGGCAACGCCGACAGGCTTTTATCCGACGACGGTTCGCCCTTTACCGCGCACACCACCAACCCCGTTCCCGTGGTGCTGATTTCCGACAAGCACAAGGGCGCTACGCTGCGCAAGGACGGAATTCTTGCAGACCTTGCCCCCACTTTGCTGACGGTTATGGGCTTGCCCGTTCCCGCAGAAATGACGGGCAAAAGTCTTATTAAATAAATACTATATATAATATGGATAAAAAATTGACGCCCGAGGAGGTTTTTACAAAGCCCTGGGTGGTTGCGTTGTGCGCGATATTCTGCTGCGTGCTGTGGGGAAGCGCATTCCCGTGCGTTAAAATCGGTTACGAGCTTTTTCATATAGACCGACAGAGCGTGCCCTCCCTTATGCTGTTTGCAGGCGTGCGGTTTGCGCTTGCGGGCGTGCTTGTAATAATCTTCGGTTCCATACAAAAACGCGCCTTTTTGGTGCCTAAACCCCGTAATATATGGCGGGTATTGCTGGTTGCGCTCTTTCAGACGGCTATGCAGTACACCTTTTTCTATATCGGGCTTTCGCGCGTTTCGGGCGTAAAATCTTCAGTGCTGAACGGGCTGGGCGTGTTCTTTACCATACTGTGCGCGTGCTTTATTTTCCGCACGGAAAAGTTTAACCTTATTAAGCTTGCGGGCTGTATTCTGGGCTTCGGCGGCGTAATTTTGATAAACCTGGGCGGCGACTTTTCGTTCACCTTTTCGTTCACGGGCGAGGGCTTTCTGATTTTTTCGGGACTGTCCTCCGCCGTTGCCGCGGGGCTTGTAAAAATCTTTTCCAAGCACGAAAACACCACCGCGCTTTGTGGATATCAGTTTTTAATAGGCGGCGTGGTCCTCGTCATAATCGGCGCAAGCTTCGGCGGCACCATTCCGCATATAAGCGTGGGCGCGGCGTTTATGCTTTTGTACCTCGGTTTCCTTTCCGCCTGCGCGTTTACTTTGCAGGGCTTTTTGCTGAGGTACAATCCCGTTTCCAAGGTTGCCGTTTACAAG
>JAIDIR010000032.1 GCA_029052615.1 Clostridia bacterium
ATAACGCTGTTTATATCACCGTCTACAGAGTGGAGGACGTTATTCTGTACGGCAGGGGTGCGGGCTCACGTCCCACGGGCAGTGCAATCGTAGGCGACGTCATTTATTGCGCAACCCACACCAATTACAGGTATTCTACCTTTACCAATACCGAAAACGCCGCGCCTAATACCAAGTTTATCGAAAATTTCGAAAGCGCGTACTATATCCGTCTGGAGGCAAACAACCGCCCCGGCGTGCTTGCAAAGGTCACTTCCATTTTCTCGCGCTGCGGCATAAACGTCGCGCAGATGATTCAGAAGGACGGAGAGGGCGACGTCGTGCCCGTCATTTTCGTTACGCACAAGACCAAGGAGCACAGCGTTAACAAAGCGGTGGAGGAGATAAACGCAATCCCCGAAATCGCAAAGGTTGCCGCCGTTATCCGCGTGGTAAAATAATTTCAGATGAAAGTTCTCGTCGTAGAAAACGCCTATATAAAAAATCAATCGCAAATCTCCCAGGCGGAGAGGATAGCGGACGAGCTTAAGTCGCTCGGCGCGGCGGTCGATATAAAAAGAAATTTTAACCTTGCGCAAATCACGGGCAACCGCATAACCGCGCAAGGTTATGATTTTTGCGTCTTTTTGGATAAGGACAGGGTGGCGGCAAGACTGCTGGAAAGGAGCGGTATGCGCCTTTTCAATTCCGCGCAGGCAATAGAAACGTGCGACGACAAAATGCTGACCAATATTGCGCTTGCAAACGCGGGCTTTAATCTGCCTGACTGCGTTTACGCGCCGCTATGCTATCACGCCGAAAGCGACGTGAACGCCGCCTTTTTAAAAGACGTTGAAAAAGCACTCGGCTTTCCGCTGGTTGCAAAGACCAATTACGGCTCGCTCGGCTCGGGCGTAACGCTCATAAAAAACGCGGAGGAGCTGCAAGCTTACGAAAAGGATAATCTCACTTTGCCGCACTTCTATCAGAAGTTTATCGACTGCGGTTGCGGCGAAGATATAAGGGTGCTGGTCGTCGGCGGAAAGTGCGTGTGCGCAATGAAGAGGCGGAACGAAAACGACTTCCGCTCCAATATCGAGCTTGGCGGCAAGGGCGAAAACTATCCGCTTGATAGCGAGCTGTCGGAGCTGTGCGTCCGCATTGCGCAAACGCTTAAACTGGACTATTGCGGCGTGGATATTCTAAAAGGCAGGGACGGCAAATATTATATATGCGAGGTCAATTCCAACGCCTTCTTTGCGGCGGCGGAAAGGGTGTGCGGCGTAAACGTCGCCAAAGCCTACGCGGAATATATGCTTAAGAATTAAATGAAGCCCCGCGCTCAAAGCGCGGGGCTATTTTCGTCATTCCCGTAATATAAATATAAAAGTTGCAGATTTTACGGAAAAATTGCAAAATGGTAAAGTTTGTCGCAATTCTTGCAGAAGTTTTATATTGACGGAATTTGTCGGAAATGATAAAATATAACCGTAATAAAAAGTAGAGCGCAAAACGCTCGGGGAGGAATAAATAAAATGGCACCTTGGCAAGTCGGTTTAACCGTCGGATTAGTAGTACTGGCAGTATTTTTAATACTGTATTTCGCAATCGGCTATATGAAAGCGCCGCCCGATACGGCATATATCATATCGGGACCTTTCAGACGTAAAATTCTGATAGGCCGCGCGGGCTTCCGTATTCCCTTCTTTGAAAGAGTGGATAAGATTTCTCTGCGCGTAATGCAGGTAGACGTCAAGACCAGCGAAGCCGTTCCCACCAACGAATTCATCAACGTCAACGTGGACGGCGTTGCAAACATCAAGGTTTCGTCCAATCCCGAACTTCTCAAAAAGGCGGCTGAAGCGCTGCTTGGTATGAAGCAGGGCGAGCTTATCAGTCTGGTTACGCAGGTTCTCGAAGGTAACATGCGTGAAATCGTCGGTTCGGTCGGACTGAAGGAAATGGTTCAGGACAGACAGGGCGTTGCCAAAAAGATAACCGAAAACGTCGTTCCCGATATGGAAAAGCTGGGTATCGAGGTCGTAAACTTCAATATTCAGAACTTCAAGGACAACGCGGGCACCATCGAAAATATGGGTATCGACAACGTCGAGCAGATTCGCAAGAACGCCCAGATTGCAAAGGCGAACGCCCAGCGCGATATTGCCATCGCTACCGCAAACGCGGAGCAGGAAGCTAACGCGGTCAAGGTAGAAAGCCAGAAGCAGATTGCCGAACAGAACGCCGCGCTTGCCGTACAGGAAGCGGACATGAAGGTCAAGGCGGACACCAAGAAGGCGGAAGCGGACGCCGCGTACGCAATTCAGCAGGAAAATCAGCGTAAGACCATCGAAATCACCAAGGCGAACGCCGACATTGCAAGGCGCGAAAAGGAAGCCGAGCTTGCCGAAAAGGAAATCGCCATCAAGGAGCGCCAGCTCGACGCGGAAATCAGAAAGCAGGCGGACGCTCTCAACTACAAGGTTGCAAAGGAAGCGGAAGCTGAGCTTGTAAAGCGCCAGAAGGAAGCGGAAGCTATGGCGTTCGAAGCAACCAAGAAGGCGGAAGCGCAGAAGGCTCAGGCGGAAGCTTTGAGATTCGCAATGGAGCAGGAGGCGGAAGGTATCCGCGCCAAGGGCCTTGCGGAAGCGGAAGCAATCGAAAAGAAAGCCGAAGCTCAGAAGAAGATGGGCGAAGCTTCCGTACTCGAAATGTACTTAAGCGCACTGCCCGACGTCGTAAAGAACGCCGCCGAGCCTCTGTCCAGAACGGACAAAATCGTTATGTACGGCGACGGCAACGCGACCAAGGTCGTAAAGGACGTTATGAACAGCGCAAGCCAGATAATGGAGGGCGTAAAGGAATCCACGGGTATCGACATCTCGTCGCTGCTTGCGGGTGTAGTGGGCGGTAAGGTTGCCGCAAGTGCGGAAAAAACCGAAGAGCCCGCTAAAAAGAGCGGCAAAGCAAAGTAAACTGCCAACCGCTTGAATAAAGTAAAAAATGTCGGGGAAGTTGCAAAGCTTCCCCGACGCTTTAAAAACCGGTATGAAAGATAAACAGATAAACGAAAACAAGCCCTGGCTGCAGACGCGCATAAAAAACTGCCAGATTTACGAAGGCGGCGAGCAGGTGTACAGGCACTATATAAAGAGTAAACGCGGCTATTTTTTAAACGCGTTTTTCGGCAAGAATTTCTGGAAGTATATGCTCTTTACGGGGCTTGCCGCAATAATGTTTCTCACCGCCAGATTCGGATTCCACCGCGACGACATGAAAGAGTTCTTCTATGCCATGTACTTTTTTATGGGGCTGGGCGTCTTTATGTGGCTGGTCGATTTAACCATAAAGCTGTGGTTCTGGAAGTATACCAAACACGTCATAGTGTCCGATAAAGGTATATGGATAATGATTTTCAGCACCTTTTGGTGGAGCAAGGCTTACGACGGCAAGAAGCATTTTTTCAGCCCGAGCTGGAGCTTTTATTCGTGGTCGGAGCTTGCGGGCGTCTTTCCCGAAGTCAGCCGCGTGTCCAAAATCTGCAAGCTTAGCGATTTCGTTATGTGCAGGTGGGACGGCGAGCAGTCGGTGCGCTATCTCGAACCCGATGAGGTGGACGAGATAGAGGGGTACGCCAAGAAGCATATCCCCAAAAGCAAGTGGGTAAAAAAGCGCGCCCCCAAACGCAAATTCTCCATTTTCGACTTTATGACGTAAGCGTGGGTCAATCCGAAAAACTTATCCACTCGCCAACCGAAACGTTGGTGTTATTGCTTGTGACGTAATAATCGGACAGAGATATAAAAGATATGCCTTTCAGTTGCGGGTCGGCATCATTCTGCAAAAAGGCGACAAATTCAAGCTCGTATTTTTCACCTGCGTCCGTGCATATCGGGCGCGCAAATACTTTCGCCCATATTTCTACGGGGGTGCCGTCGCCGTCTGTTATCGTTTTGCAAGTGGTGTGGGACGAAAAGTCGTTTTCATTATATAAAAAATCGTAAAGTCCGTCGTCACGCTCCGTAAACAGGGGCTTGCCTTCAAAAGCTTCTATCACGGCTTGAATCTGTCCGTCCGTTTCCGCTCTTTCCGAAACGGCGGGGCACATTAAGCTTTTAATCGTTTCCGCGTCGCCGTCGGCGATTGCCTTAATAAGTTTTGCGGAAGTTTTTCCGCACTCGGCGTCGTAAGGCGAATCCCAGTTAAATCCCGCATGACAGTAGTTGTTGTAACCCGGTTCAGAAATTGTGTAAAAAGACAGTCCCTTAATGCTCTCGTCCGTTATATATTTAATCTTTAAATAAATATCGTATCGTTTCCCGGTATCGGTAGTAATAAAAATATCGCTGCCGAATTCATAGTCGTCAACTTTTCCGTATTCCGAACCGTACCCCTCGTAACCAATCGAATCGCTTATTTTGTAGGACTCTATGTTTCCGTCCATAAAAGTGAACGAATACGCAATCTGTTCGTCTATGTGGGGAAGCTCCTGTGACTTGGTGCAAAATTGTTCTTTAACGGCGCTTACGTCGCTTTCCTTGAAACCGGCAATTATCCTTTCTGACATTTCTTTTCTCAGTTTATCAGCCCTTGATCTTACAGCCATAATACTGTTGCTGAGGTCAATACACCCCGAAAACGCCGCAATACCGCAAATCAGAGCGGCGAGAAAAGCTATGAATATATGCC
>JAIDIR010000320.1 GCA_029052615.1 Clostridia bacterium
CTACTATTACGCCCATGCCCTTTTCGTAGGTTTCCTTACCGGGCGCGAAATAATAGGTCTTGCCGCCGTTTTTGAATTTTACACTTACTATTTTAATCATAATATATCACTTATTTATTGCCGCGACGCGCAGAAGAAAATCGTATAAAAGGGACGAAAAATTCGCGTTGAATTTTATATCCGCAAACGCGCCGTTGAGTTGACGGACGGCAAAGCTTACCGCGCCCTGCGAAAGCGCGCCCTTATACTCCCCGTCCGAAGCGTATTTTTTAAGCTCGCCGAAATACTTGCGCTGCATTTCGGAAAGCAGTTCCTTTTTATATTTGAAGTCGGCGTACTTTGCCGCCGCGCTTACCGCCTTGCCGGTAGTGTCCGCAGCACAGATTTCCTCCGCCGCCGCAACCACTTCGGCATACCAGCCGCCGCTTATCATGTTCTGCGCAATGCCCAACACTCCGCCGCACGCTTCCGCCGCCGCACCGTTAAGCGAGTTGCTCCCCTGACGTTCCAGCGCCGCAAAAATTGCCGACGGTGAAAACAGCGGTATTTCCAGAGTTTTAACTCTCGACTTGACCGTGTCCAGCACGGGCGAAAGAGAGGTCGCGCCCAGAAGAAAATGCACGCCTGCGGGCGGTTCCTCCAGCACCTTTAAAAGCTTGTTCTGAAATACGGGCGAAGCGTTGTTGAAGTCGCTTATTATATACAGCTTTGCATCGTACTCCAACGGCTTTAAAGCCGCGTCCTCGACTATAGCCGCCGCGTCCGCCGCGGTCAGCTTTTTGTCGGGCAGAGGGTAGACCTTCAGGTCGGGCAGCCCCTCCGAAAGGATAAGCCTGCCGCTCCTCGTATCTTTGCTTTCGCCGAAGAATTTCAGGGCGAAAAGCTTGAGGGCGCTCCTTAAATTGCGCTCGTCGGCAAAGTACAGCATATACGCGTGCGAGAGCCTGCCGCTCTGTTTATCGCCGCAGAAAATTTTATACGCCGCCGTGCCGCAAACGAGTTGTTCCATTAAATCACGCCCTTATCCTTGAGAAGCGAAAAGACCTTTTCCGCCGTTTCGTACTTGGTTCCGCCGCACTCCACGGCGCATATGCGCGGATACTTGCTAACGAGCGCAAGATAGCCCGCGTACACTTTGTTGTGAAATTCCAGCCCCTGCTGTTCCATTCTGTCGCTCTTGTCCGCGCCGTGCTTGCGCTCGAACGCTCTTTCGGGCGAGATGTTTAAAAACACCGTCAGGTCGGGGGGATAGGAAGAAAGCGCAACCGAGTTTATATCGCTTATATACTTTTCGCCCAGCCCGCGCGCCGCCCCCTGATATGCAAGGGAAGAATCGACGTACCTGTCGCATATGACAAGCTTACCCGCCGCAAGAGCGGGTTCGACGATTTCCTTTAAATGCTGTATGCGCGCGGCGGCGTACAAAAGCGCCTCGCACTCGTCGCACATACTCACGTTTTTACCGTCGAGAATTATTTTGCGGATCTGCTCGGCAACGTCGCTGCCGCCAGGTTCGCGCGTGACGATAAAGTCCACGCCCGCCTCGGTCAGCTTTTCGGAAAGCAATCTTATCTGCGTGCTCTTGCCCGAGCCCTCGCACCCTTCGAAGGTTATGAACTTGCCCCTCATTTCTTTACCACTTTAACGTGTCCGTTGACTACGCCGAAGGTGCTGTTCGCCTTGGTGAGTGCCTGCACCGCCTGTTCGCTTACGATTTCGCCCGCGATAACCACGGGAAGACAGGGCGGCGTTATGCCTGCGTTGTCGGCGCACATTCTGCCGACCGCGCTCTTTAAGGGCACCCACTCGTACTTCTGACGGTAGGCGTACAGGAAGCTGTAAGTCCTTTCCGCGGTGGGTACGGGCGGCACGTCCTTGTAGGTATTTTTCATCTTTTTTGCGCCGCACACCGAAAGCAGAGCCGACTTTAATTCGGCAACGTGACGGGGGTCGGTCGACGGCGAAATATAGAATAAAAGATATCTGCCGTCGTTCATTTCGGGATATATGCCCTTCTTTTCCAGATACGCCTGCGCAAGGTAGGGCGATACGCCCAGCGGCTTGAAATCTACCGCAAGCTTGGTCGCGTCCTGCGAGGGATAGAAGGTAACGCCCTTAAGCTCGGCTTTAAGCTCGTTGACCGCGGTCTGTGCGCGCGTCAGAAGCTTGGGGTTGTTTAAGAAGTACTTATAGCCGTACTCCACGCTTGCCATTACGGGGAAGCTGGGCGACGTCGTGCGGAATACCGAAAGCGCGTCCTCCACGCGGGTAATAAGCTTTTCGTTATTGACGGCAACCACCGCGCCCTGCGTTAATACGGGCAGGGTCTTGTGCGCGCCGTCCACCCACATATCGGCGTACTTGCCCGCATATCCCGCCTTGTCGGCGGTCAAGCAGAGGTGCGCGCCGTGCGCGCCGTCGACGAACAGCAGTCTGTCGTACTTCTTTAAAACCTCCGCGTACTTGTCAAGCGGCGCGATATTGCCGTAATAGTCGGGCGATGCGATTATCATGCCCGCTATGTTGACGTCGTTGACGATGAGCGTCTGAATAAGCTCGGGCGGAGGCGGCGTAAGCACGCCGTCCACTTCGGCACCCTGCACTATTACCGGCTCGATATTTAATAGCTTGCAGCCGTTGAAAACGCTCTTGTGAGAGTTGCGGGGAACTATGACCTTGTTGCCCAGAGCCGCCGCAACGTAGAGCATTGCAAGCACGCCCGACGACGAACCGTCGGTGGTTATATACGCCTTTTTCGCGCCGATAATCGAAGCGATATCCTCCTGCGCTTTTTTGATTGCGCCCGTAGGACAGCTTAAATCGTCGGTTATGCTAAGCTCGGTTAAATCGATGGGCGCGACGGGAAACTGCGCCTTAAAGTCGCCCGCGTTCTTGTGACCGGGCACGTGCATTCTGTTTCTGTCTTTACCCTTGAACTTATTCAGTTGTGCAAGAATTTCGTATTTGTACGTCATAATAATTTACCACGTTATTTCTTGGGTTTCATTGTGGGGAATAAAATTACGTCGCGAATCGTTGAACTATCGGTGAGCAACATTACAAGCCTGTCCACACCCATGCCCAGACCGCCCGTAGGGGGCAGACCGTATTCGAGCGCGGTAATAAAATCCTCGTCCACCTGCGCGTTGCAGCCGGGCTCCGCCGCCCTCTTTTCCGCAACCTGCTTTACGAAACGCTGCTTCTGGTCGATGGGGTCGTTAAGCTCGGAGAACGCGTTGCCGAATTCGTGAGCGCATATAAAGTACTCGAACCTTTCGGTGAACGCGGGGTCCGTGGGCTTGCGCTTTGCAAGGGGCGAATTCTCGACGGGATAGTCGTAGATTATGGTGGGCTGAACCAGCTTGTCCTCTACGAACGCTTCGAACAGCGCAATGAGAACGTGACCCTTGGTCGCCTTTTCGCCCTCTTCCACCTCGCAATGCAAATCCTTTGCGACCTTGCGCGCCGCCTCGTCGTCCGCCCACGTATCGTAGTCCGCGCCGCAATATTTCTTAACCGCTTCCTTCATGGTAAGGCGCGTCCACTTTGCGCCCATATCGATTGCGGTGCCCTGATAGCTTATCTGGGTAGTGCCGCACACCTTTTCGGTAACGGTCTTATACAGGTCCTCGATTAAATCCATCATGCCGAAATAATCGGTGTACGCCTGATACATTTCAATCGTGGTGAACTCGGGGTTGTGGAAGGCGTCCATACCCTCGTTACGGAAAATTCTGCCCACCTCGTACACCCTTTCAAGTCCGCCGACTATAAGCCTCTTTAAGTACAGTTCGGTTTCAATACGCAGGTACATATCGATATCGAGCGCGTTGTGGTGGGTCTTGAAGGGACGCGCCGCCGCACCTATTTCCAGCGTGGTCAGAACGGGGGTATCCACTTCCAGATATCCCATATTATCGAGGTACGCCCTGATTTCCTTTAAGATTTTGGAGCGCATAACGAAGGTCTTTTTGACCTCGGGATTTACGATGAGGTCAAGGTCGCGCTGGCGGTATCTTATGTCCGCGTTGGTCAGACCGTGCTGCTTTTCGGGCAGGGGCAAAAGCGCCTTGGAAAGCATTTCGATATGCGTGCAGTGCACGGAAATTTCGCCCGTCTGCGTCTTGAACACGAAGCCCTTAACGCCCACGATATCGCCTATGTCGTAGTCCTTTTTGAAGGAGGCGTAATCCTCCTCGCCCACGTCGTCGCGGCGCACGTAAATCTGCAGCAGCCCGTCGCGGTCGGAGATGTGCGAAAAGCTTGCCTTGCCCATAATGCGGCGGCTCATAAGCCTGCCCGCAAC
>JAIDIR010000321.1 GCA_029052615.1 Clostridia bacterium
CCTTTGCAACCTTGTCAACTATACCGTGGAACTTGTCGCCCTTGGAAACGAAGTCGCTTTCGCAGTTGATTTCCAAAAGAACGCCTACGCCGCACTTTGTGCAAACGTAAGAGCCTACAGCACCTTCTGCCGCGATACGGGATTCCTTTTTAACAGCCTTTGCGATACCGCGCTCACGGAGAAGCTCCGCAGCCTTTTCCATATCGCCGTCAGCGTCGGTAAGAGCCTTTTTGCAATCGAGCATGCCTGCGCCGCTCTTATCTCTCAAAGTCATTACGTCTTTTGCCGTAAATGCCATACAATTTTACTCCTTATTAAATTATTCTGCTTTGCCGTCTTCCACGGACTCAGCCGCTGCAACTACTTCCTCGATAGAGGTGGGCTCGGCAGCTTCTGCGCCTTCCTCCAACTCCTCTTCTACGGAATAAGCTTCGCCCTGGTTAGCCTCGATTACCGCGTTTGCAATTACGCCCGCAATGAGCTTAACCGCACGGATAGCGTCGTCGTTGCCGGGAATTACGTAGTCGATAAGGTCGGGGTCACAGTTGGTATCGGTGATAGCCACGATGGGAATGTTCAGCTTTCTTGCTTCGGCAACCGCGATGTCCTCGTTATGAGGGTCAACCACGAACATAACGCCGGGCATCTTGCTCATATCCCTGATACCGCCGAGATTGGTCTGCAGCTTGGTCATTTCCTCTTTGAGCTTTGCAACTTCCTTTTTGGGAAGCATTTCAAACTCGCCGTTTTCTTCCATCATTTCAAGCTTAACCATTCTGTCGATACGCGAACGGATAGTCTTGAAGTTGGTAAGCGTGCCGCCCAGCCAACGGGAATTGATGTAGTACTGTCCGCAACGCTCAGCCTCTTCCTTGATGGCGTCCTGAGCCTGCTTTTTGGTGCCGACGAAGAGAACGGACTTGCCCTCTTTTACGGTTTCGCATACGAACTTGTACGCTTCTTCAACCAAGCCGACGGTGAGCTGCAAGTCGATGATATGAATGTCGTTGCGCGCCGCGTAGATGTACTTGCTCATCTTGGGGTTCCACTTTCTGGTCTGGTGACCGAAGTGCACGCCTGCCTCGAGGAGCTGTTTCATAGTGATAACTGCCATATAAAACCTCCGTTAAACCTCCCCATAAGCGCATCATCAAAGAACTGTTAAGCGGAATTGAAAGATTTTTCCGCCACGGGCAGTCCGCCTTACGGGTGTGAATTTTTTTATAGCTTTGATATTTTAGCATAACAAAATAAAGTTGTAAAGCGCTTTTTATCACCTATTTAAAAAATAAACGCGCGGAAGATACGAAACTTCCGCGCGTTGCTTATTCGTCTTTGCCTTCGCCGCTGTCCACGTCCTCGTCGTCCTCGTACTCGCTCTGATAGTACTCGAACACCTCTTCCAACAGCGCGTCGTCCTCTATGGGCTCGAGCATCTGCTCCTCTTCCTTATAGCGGAAGATTGCCACTTCGTCCTCGGCAATAGCGTCGTTGGGCTCTGCAGCAAGCAGAAGCGCGTACTTTTCGCCCTTGTATTCGGTCACGTCCAAAAGTCTGAATTTGATTACGTTATCGTCGTCGTCAATCAGCTCTATAATATCTTCTTCCTCTTCCTCGGTATCCTTAAGGTTTTTATTCTCTGCCATGGTTATACTCCTTTATGGTTGATTTTCTGTAAATAGCCGTCCAGTATGTTTGCGGCGGCAAGCGCGTCCACGTACGACTTGCGTTTTTCCCTTCTCATACCCTCGGATATAAGCGTTTCGTGCGCCATAACCGTGGTGAACCTTTCGTCCTCGCACACTATAGGAATATCGGTCGCCTCCCTGAGTGCGCTTAAAAACCGCTCGGTCTTTTGCGTTTGAAGCGCCTCGCTTCCGTCGAAGTTGACGGGCAGACCGCACACTATGGTGGTCGCTCCCTTTTCCTTTGCTATGCTAACGAGCGCCGCCACGTCCTCCTTAAATCCCTTGCGGTGATAGGTCTGCGAGGGCAGGGCGTAGGTGTTGAAGGGGTCGGATATGGCAACGCCTATGCGCTTATCCCCTATATCGAAAGCGACGTACCTTTGCAAAAAATCACCTCATCAACCGCGGGGCTCGGGCAGACCTGCGGGGTCTACGACGTGCGTGTGGCTTATAGTCCACTTAACGGAATTTACGTGCAGCCAGAAGCTGTAAATACCGAAAGTGATTATGGTGAGAAGCAGCCATATGAAGCGCTTGCCGAAATACTGCATGCCGGTACCGTCGAATTCCAGACGGTGCTCGTCGTAAACGGTGTGCTTGCTGTACCATCTCTGCCTGTAGCAGTGCGCCCAGTATGCGCCCAAACCGATGGTTATAAGGGTAACGAAGAACGTGAGTGCGTTTACGCCGAGAAGCTGATACCAGCGCCCGTCGAATCTGGACTGGGTTACTTCCTCTACGTAAACCTCTTCCTCTTCTTCCTCCTCCTCCTCGGGCTGAGCTTGCACCACGGCGGGGTGAACCTCTTCCACGGTCTGAACGATTTCAACGGAATGCTGAACTTCCTCTTCGGCGGACTGTACCGCTTCTCCGGAAAGGTCGTCTTCCGTAGCCTCAGCCGCTTCCTCAACCGTAGCCTCGTCGGCGGGCTGGTCGAACTCTTCGGACAGTCCGTCCGACAGTCCGTCGTCTTCAATAGCCTCAACGGTTTCCCCGGGCTGAACCTCTTCAACGGTATGTACGGTCTCGACGGGTGCGGGAGCAACCGCAACCTCCTTGACCTTCTTAACCTTCTTTTTCTTAGGCTTCTTCCTTTCGGGCTTGTAGGTTACTGTCACGCCCTCGAAATGGGTGTGCTTGGTCTCCCACGCTACGAAGCTTATGTTGCCCTTGATTATGAAGTAGATGCCCAGCGTTGCAATTGCAAGCAGGAACCAAATCATAAATCTGCCGAACAGCTGAACGCCCGTACCGTCAAAGACAAGTCTTCTGCCGTTGATAAACGTGTGCTCCGCCTGCCAGCGCTTTCTCCAGCAGAACATGAACGGGAACAGAAGTCCGAACGATATTATGGAAACGAACGCGACCGCATAGTTTATAAGGAAGGTCATTAACGCGCCGCCAGTATATTTGGAAGGTATTGTCGTTGACGTTTCCACGGGTGCGGGCGCCGCAGGCTTGGGTGCGGGTGCCGCAGGCTGAACGGGAAGTCCGAACTGTGCGCCGCAGCAAGAGCAGAAGCGCTGGTTAGGCTGGACCTCCGTTCCGCAGCGCGGACAGAACATCTTGACGTTAAACGGGGTGCCGCAGGAAGGACAGAAATTGCCTTCGAATTCGGTACCGCATTTAGGGCATTTATTCATCTCTCTCTCCTTTATAGGTTCATCTTAAAATTGTGTTACGCTACTAACTATTATAGTTTAACATTTACCGCCGCGCGCTGTCAATACAATTGCAAAATTTATTTTTGGCAATAAAAACCGCGGAACGCACTTTAATGTCCGTTCCGCGGTCCAAAGGGTAAATATACCGCTTTTAAAGACGGTTACTCGGCGCTTTCGCCTTCGCCGCCCTGCTCCGTACACCCGAGACTCTCGAGCTTCTGGTCAATATACTGCTCAGCCTTTTTCATAATGTCTTCCTGATTTTTCTTGACGAGATTTCTCAGCTTGCAGTTGTTTGCCACGAGGAGCGCACCGCCCGCCATACCTACGGCGAGACCGATAATGAATTTTTCCATTGGTTGCTAACCCTCCTATTACGAGTATGGGATAGCGTTACACTATTTATGACTGTAAATTTTTTACTTGTAATTTAAGAAGGAAGTTTTCGTCCGTAAGCTTCTTTATTACGGCGGTAAGGCGCGCGTTCTCCGCTTTCAGGCTTGCGTTAAGCTCGTCGTACAGAGTGTTTATTCTTTCCTCGATTGCCTTTTTGCTCTCGTCGCGCACGGTATATCCCGCCTCCTTCATAAGGCTGCGAATCTTTTCGGGCTGCTTTGCCATAACGTTGCGGTACTTATTCTGGTAGCGCAGCATAAGCTTGTCGTCGCCGCCCGCAAGGTTCAAAACGGCGCGGCGCACGGATATGCCCTTGCTCTTTTCCTTTAAGATGGCGCGCAGAATCTTGTCGGTTTCCTCGTCCGAAAAGGGGCGTATATCCTCGGCTTTAAGGTCGGTGCCCTCCAAAATCTTTTTAACTTCCTCGTTGTCGGTGCTCTTTAAAAGCGAGTAATAATAGTTGCGCACGCTTCCGCGCGCCCTGCCCGAGCTCTTTGCGTACTCCTCGAAAATGCGGGTGAGCGTCTTTCCCTGACCCCTGCCCTCGCACACGTATTTTACAAGGCTTTGCGCCTCTTCCTTAGTGTAGCCGTTAATCTTTTCCATAACGC
>JAIDIR010000322.1 GCA_029052615.1 Clostridia bacterium
TAATAAAAGTATGTCGGGGTTGCCGAATAGCGCCTGCGCAAGCAATATTTTGACCTTGCGCTTGGCGTCCACGTCCGCCATCAGGACGTCGTAAAATTCTTCGCCTATGTCGAGAGCGTTCAAAAGGGTCTGCGCCTCGTACTCGGCTTCCCAGCCGCCCAGCTCGGCAAATTCGCTTTCAAGCTCGCTTGCACGCACACCGTCCGCCTCCGAAAAGTCCTCCTTGGCGTACAGCGCGTCCTTTTCGTCCATTATCTGAACGAGACGCTTGTGACCGAGCATGACCGCGCGCAGCACCGAAACGTTATCGAACGCGCTCTGGTTCTGCATAAGGACGGACATTCTCTCGTTCTTATCCATAACGACCTCGCCCTTGTTGGGCTCGATTTCGCCGCTGAGCACCTTTAAAAAGGTGGACTTACCCGCGCCGTTTGCGCCGATAATTCCGTAGCAATTGCCGCCCGTAAACTTGATGTTTACGTCCTCGAAAAGTTTTTTGCTGCCGTACTGCAACGATACGTTGTTGACTTGTAACATTCTTACTCCCTTTTTTGCTTGTATTTAGTTCAGTTTGCAAACTGACTGTTGTATAAATTTTTATAAAATCCGCCCGCCGCTATAAGCTGGTCGTGCGTTCCCTGCTCTATAATATTGCCGTTTTGCATGACCAGTATAAGGTCGGCTTCCTTAATCGTCGACAGGCGGTGGGCGACGATAAAGCTCGTTCTGCCCTCCATAAGCTTGGCAAACGCCTGCTGAATTTTCATTTCGGTGCGCGTGTCTATGGACGAAGTGGCTTCGTCCAGAATGAGCATGGGCGGAAGGCACAGCATAATGCGCGTTATGCATAAAAGCTGTTTCTGCCCCTGCGAAAGGTTGCCGCCGTCCTCGCCTATCACCGTGTCGTATCCGTCTTTCATCTGCATAATGAACTTGTGCGAATGGGTTGCCTTTGCCGCGGCGATTATCTCTTCCTCGGTCGCGTCGGGCTTGCCTATCTTTATATTGTCCCTAACGGTGCCGCTTTTGAGCCAGGTATCCTGCAACACCATTCCGTAGCTTTGGCGGAGCGATTTGCGCGTTATATCCGTAACGGCGTTGCCGTCCACGCGGATTTCGCCGCTCTGCACGTCGTAAAAGCGCATTAACAGATTTATAAGCGTAGTCTTGCCGCAGCCCGTGGGTCCGACTATGGCTATCCTCTGCCCCGCCTTGGCGCTGATATTCAGGTTTTGTATGAGCGGCTTGTCCTCCTCGTAGGAGAAATAAACGCCGTCGAACTGCACGTCGCCCTGCGCGTTTTCAAGCTCCGCCGCGCCCTCCTTATCGGGTATCTGTGCGGGCTGGTCTATAAGCTCGTAAATTCTGCCCGCGCACGCGATTGCGTTCTGAAATTCGGTGACTACGCCCGAAATTTCGTTGAACGGCTTGGTGTACTGGTTGGAAAACTGAAGCAATGACGATAGCTTGCCGACCGTGAACGCAACGGGCAGTACCGAGGGGTATATGAGCGTGAGCGCGCCCGAGAGCGCGACCGCCGCATACACCACCGCGTTTACGAAGCGCGTCGTGGGGTTGGTCAGCGAGGAAAAGAATATGGACGACAGCGAAGCCTTGGTGAGTTCTTCGTTGAGCTCGTCGAATTTCTGCTGGTTTTCGTCCTCCCTGCCGAACGCCTGAACGACCTTGAGGTTGCCCGTCATCTCCTCGATAAACGCCGTCTGCTCGCCCCTTATCTTGGTCGTCTTTTTGAACATTGAATAGGTTCTACTTGCAATGAACTTTGCAACGAACAGCGACAGCGGCGTAATTATGAATACCGCAAGCGCGATTATCCAGTTAAATATGAACATTATCACCAGCGTTGCTATTATGGTGACGACGCCCGTGAATAACTGCGTGAAGCCCATTAAAAGACCGTCGGCAAACTGGTCGACGTCGGCTATGCAGCGCGAAACCACGTCGCCGTAAGAATGACCGTCGATATATTTCAACGGCAGGTTCTGAATGTGCGCGAACGCCTGCGCCCTTACGTCGCGTATTACGCCGTAAACTATGCGGTTGTTTATTACGCCCATAAGCCACTGCGCAATAGCCGTAGCGCCCACTATGCCGCCGATTATTACGAAGTAATAAAACAGCTTTTCAAAGTCGACGCTGCCCGTGTCAACGATATAGTCTATCGCGTCGCCGAACAGTATGGGCGGCAACAGATTGCCCGCCACCGTCACTACCGCAAGCAGCAGCGACAGTAAAATGAGCGGCGTGTATTTTTTAAGTTGTCTGAATATGCGCTTTAAAACCTGCGACTGGGCTCCGGATTTTTTCATAAGTCCGCCCCCTTTGCAGGCTGCTCGCCGCCCGAATATTGCGAGAGGTGAATTTCCCTGTACACCTCGCAGTTTTCAAGCAGCTCGTCGTGCGTGCCGCATCCGACGAGGTTGCCGCCGTCCAGCACCAGAATTTTATCCGCGTAGCGCACCGAGCTCGTGCGCTGGGAAACCAAAAATACCGTGGGGTTATAGTCGAGCGAACGCAGATTTTTGCGAAGCTGCGCGTCGGTTGCGTAGTCGAGCGCGGAGGCGCTGTCGTCCAGAATTAAAATTTTGGGCTTTCTGACGAGGGCGCGGGCTATGGTAAGCCTCTGCCGCTGACCGCCCGAAAAATTCTTGCCGCCCTGCTCCACCTGCTCGTCAAGCCCGTCGGGCTTACCGTTTACGACGTCCGCCGCACAGGCAAGCTCCACCGCCGAATTTATCTGCTCGTCGGTTGCATCCTCGTTGCCCCACTTGATATTTTCGCGTATGGTGCCCTTGAAAAGCACCGCGCGCTGGGGAACTACGCCGCACTCTTCGCGCAGGGCTTCGTCGCCGAGCGCGTTGACGTTTACGCCGTCGATTAAAATTTCGCCCTCGGTCGCGTCGTAGAAATGGGGAATTAAATTGACGAGGGTACTCTTGCCCGAGCCGGTGCCGCCTATTATGCCCACCGTTTCGCCCGCGTTGACCGTGAACGATATGGAGTTGAGCGCGTCCGAACCGCCGCCCGAATAGCGCATGCTTACGTTGTTAAATTTAATGAAGGGCGCGCCTGCAACCGCACTGCCTTCCGCCGCCGTGCCGTGAATGAGCGCGGGCTGCATCTTTAAAATTTCGTTTACTCTGTCCGCACAGGCAAAACATTTTGTCACTGTGATAATCAGATTTGCAAGCTTGATAAGCTCGATTAAAATCTGCGACATATAGTTGTACAGCGCGATTACCTGACCCTGCGTGAGCGCCCCGTCGTACACACTGCCCGCACCGACGTGAATGAGCACTATTATGCCGACGTTGATTATTGCGTAGGTCAGCGGGTTCATTAAAGCGGAGATGCCGCCGACGAATTTCTGGGACTTTGTGAGTGCGGAATTGCGCTTGTCGAATTCCCTTATCTCCTCGCCCTCCTTACAGAAGGCGCGCACCACTCTCGACCCGACCAGCGTTTCGCGCGTTGCCTTGGTAACGTCGTCCAGCCTGCCCTGCGTTTTGCGGTACATCGGAATTGTTATCAGCATTATACCGAATACGACCACCGACAGCACGGCTATGGTAACGGCGAACACCCACCCTGCGGTGACGCTTATCAAAAACGCCATTACCATTGCGCCGAACACGATGAAGGGCGAACGCATAAACAGCCTGAGCCACATATTGACGCCCGTCTGCACCTGGTTGACGTCAGTCGTCATTCTGGTTATCAATGCCGAAGTGCCGAGGTTGTCAATCTCGTAATAAGAAAGCGACTGAGCCTTTCTGAACATATCGCTGCGCAGCTCTTTTGAAAAGCCCACCGCCGCCTTTGCCGCGAAGTATTGCGCGCACACCGCGCTTATAAGTCCTACCACGCCGAGGGCAACTAAAATAAGGCAGGCGTAAAGAACGTAGCGCGTTCCGTCACCCGTCGTCACGCCGCCCGCGTTTACGGCGTTAATCTTGTCCACGACCGACGCGACTATTATGGGAATTAACAGCTCGAAGCTCGCTTCCAACAATTTAAAAAGCGGCGCAAGAACGCTTTGCAATTTATAATGTTTCAAGTAGACGAGCAAATCCTTCATACTGCTAAATTATACCAAATAACTATACAAAAATCAAACTTTGAAAGCGCAAAATCGCATATTATTCTCAATTGCTTGCATAAATGCAAGCTATCTGCTAAAATCTTGCATATGTGCTATCGTATTTACTTAAAAAAGAACGAGGAAAAACGCATTATCGCGGGGCATAGCTGGGTGTACGCCAACGAGGTTGCGCGCATAGAG
>JAIDIR010000323.1 GCA_029052615.1 Clostridia bacterium
ATTTATGTACTATTTATATAATTTCATCAATTATCTTCAGCCGACGATGACATTAACAAAGTAGCCGATATTTACATTATCACATCAACCTGCGTTGACATTGCCAAAGCACTTGTGATATTATAAAAATATGAAAAAGGCATTGGTAAGTCTTTTTGCGGTTGTAGTGTGCGCGCTGTTTGCTTTTGCGCTCGGCGGCTGCATATTCAGAACCGAAGAAGACGTTATTCCAACTAAATTCGGCGCACCCGAGGGGCTGTATCTGTACTCCGGAAACAGGCGCATGAAGACCGACGGTTCTTGCGGGGAGGACGTTTTAACCACCGTGGAAATAGACGGACAGACCTATCAAAGCGATGATTTCACCGTCAGCCACGCCTCCTCCTACATCCCTGAAAAGCACCTGGCGTATTTCATAATCGACGTGAACGAAAGCAGGTACGTATACCTTTACGACTATATGGAAAAGAAGGGCAAGGTCGCGGACACCCTGCCCTACGGCGAAAGTATTGAATACAGCTCGTCAAAGACGCATTTTTTCGTCAAAACGGAGAGCGTAAAAATTCTGTACGGCGCGGAAGGCGTTTCATATGAAGATTTTGACGGAACGCTGAAGGACGATTTGCTTTATTCCATAGACGACGAGAAAAAATTGGAGTGGGTATATAACGGCGAATACCACTGTGCGGAAAGCGAACACGGTAATATTTTCGTCGAAAAGTATATGCGCAAGAGCGGGAAATACCTCTACTTTTACAGGAGCGACGCCCGCTATATAGGCTTTACCGCCGTTGATTTGGAAACGGGCGAATATTTCAGACCGCCGCAATTAAACGACGAGCAAGCCTTTCCCTACGACGATTGCTTTTGGCTGAACGGCGAAGAAGATGAATGCAGCCACCTTGCGGACGGCTCGCTGTACCTTTTGTTGATATTCGTCGAGGAAACTCCTGACGACGACAGCAAATGGCACACCTATCTTTACAAGGTTACGGGCGGCGAGGTTACCGAGGAGTACTATTTCAAGAATCCGCGGTACGGTTCCTCGATTATAGGCACGACAGAAAATTATATTTACGTTGAGGCAAAATACCACGGCAGAGGCATAGCCTCCTACTATTCGTACGACAAGCGCAACGGCAAGACCAAAAAGGTTTCCCGCCCGTCGGGAAGAGAAATTGCAGGTCAGCCCGACAACTATATACGCGTGGGCAAATACGAATTCTTTACCGATACCGTGGAGTACCGCATACCCGATTCGAACACGATGTTCGGCTCGCGCGTGGGCTACTGCCACTACCTTTACCGCAGGGTAAATTTGAAAAAGGAAATTATGCTGTACAGTCTGAACAGCAACGATTTTTACGACGACATATGCACCTTTTAAATTAAAGCGGGGTAACGCGAACGGTTACCCTGCTTTTCATTTTGCCCCGAACTATTCCCCTGCGAGCAATGCGCGGGGAGCTATTTTTTTGACTTTGAGAGATAGCAAACAGGCAATGCCGAACGCCAGCAATATCAGGGCTATACCCGCAACGGTGATAAACACGAAGGGAATATTAAACGTGCACTTAACGATGCCGAGACTGCTTAAAAACAGCGCGGTAAGCGGGTTTATGACGAGAGCGCTTATTATAAGCCCCGCCACCGTTGAAATGATAATTGCGGGCATAAAGGACAACGCCGTCTGCAAAATAAGCTGCCGCGTAGTAAAGCCCAAAGACTTTAAAATTCCGTAGTCGCGCTTTTTGTTGTTGAGCATAGTGCGCACCAACAGATACAGCACGAACGCGATGATAATTGCCGAAAGCACGAGTATGGCAATAACTATTATAGTCATAAGCGAAACGTAAACGGTTGCGGCGGCTTCGATAGTCGTATCTATATTTATCGCCGTATTCACGTTGCCGGCAAACTTTTCCTTCATTTCCGAATTGAACGCGTCGATGTCCGTACCGTCCGCAAGGTTGATATAATAGCTTGTATCCGATAGCGTGCCCAGCCGCTCGTAGCCCGCACGCGTCAAAAGTCCGTCGCGACCTAAATAATTGGTAATCTGCGTCAAGCCGCTTATGAGGAACTTTTCGGTTTTGCCGTTTGCCGTGATTTCAATTTCGTTTCCGACTTTCAATCCCTTTTCTTTGGCATACTTGGCGCCGATTGCAATTTCGTTTTCGTATTTGGGAAATCTTCCGTCGTAAACGACTGCGGAATTATTTACCTTGGAAAAGTCGTCGCAAACCGTTGTTAAAAGCTCCGCACCGCCCGAATGCGTAACGTTGATAGTCGTGAAAAGGTAAGCTTTTTCGACGCGCCCGTCCGCGTTCATTTCCCGTAAAAACTCGTCTTCGAAATCAACGGTTACGCTTATACAACTGTCCGCCGTTTCCCCCACTATAAGGTTTAAAAATGGCGTCATATCCGCAATGACGTTTTCGGTCATCAGCCCCGAAAATACGACGACGAGTGAAAGCACGAGCATAGTTATGCACACGGTTATATTGTGCTTTACGCCCGAAAGCGTGGTTTTGAGAGCAAGGGCAAAATTTAAGGGCGCTTTGGTTCTTTCAAGCGGAACGTGGTTGCGCTTGAAGTTGTGCGTCTGCACGCCCGACCTTAGAGCCACGATAGGCTCTATCTTCTTTATTCTGCGCGAGGCAAGCCATACGACGAAGGCAACCGTGCCGCCCAGAATAACGAGTGAAATGAGAATAGGCAGCGGCAAAAAGCGTATTGCATAGGGTATTCCCGTCTGCGCTATCATCATAGAGTTGATTGCGGGAAAAACGGCGTACGACAGAGCCGCGCCCGCGACTGCGGTAAATAGAGCAAGCCCTAAGAATTGCAATAAAAGCGATAAGACGAGTTGCCTTGAAGTGTAGCCCGATGCTTTAAGCGCGCCGAGGTTTTGCATATTCACCTGAATATAGTTGACTATATTCGAGGCTATTACGACCAGAGCGATGAGTAGCACGAAAAACGCCATTGCGCTCATTATGCCAGAACATATCATCTGCGAAATGTACCGCGCCTGCGCCACTATATCGTAGCAGTTGCTGACCATCATAACGTTGGGGAAGCGTTCGGTTATAGCGCTTTTGATAGCCGCTTCAAAGTTTAAATTTTCCGATTTATCATGGAGCCGCACCGAGCACAGCGTGGCTTTGGGCGCATAGCCCAGGGTTTCAAGTTCCGCATACTTATCCCCGGCAAGTATGAGTTCGAACATACCGCAATTGTGCGAGCCGCTCATAACGCTGTTGAAAAATCCGCAAACCGTGTATTCGACGGGGTGACTGCCGATTGATATTTCAATGGTCTTTCCCACGGCAATGTCCTTGGTTTTATAAATCATGGGCAGATATAAGCCGCTTGTAAAATCACCCTCTTCCACAATTTCGGCTCTGCCTATTTCACGGTTAAACGCCTCTTCCTTTTCCATGAAGTAAGCCCAGCTGTTCATTTCGTTGCCGTTATAGGGAAACGTTATTGTCATTTGCAGGCAGTCGTCAAGTTCGTACTGCGAAACACGGCTGTCACCCGAGAGAGTTCCGTATAAAAAATCATGCACTTCGCCGCTCCCGTCGTCAACCGCAATAGTTACGTGCTCGGCGTTGAGCTTTTTATGGTACCTGTCGAAGTTGGCTTTGTAGTCCAAAGACAGCATAAGCCATAGGTTGAGCATAAGAGCGGCAATTAGAATGAGCACGACGATTGCAACCGTCTGCCCCTTTGCCTTGCGCATATTGGAGCGCGCAATAAGGAATAGCTTTCTCATATTACCACCCCATTTCTTTTAAAAACGCGGAAAGCTTTTCGTGCCTTGCCGTATCGCCGTGGGTGTATTTGCCCAAATCGCACTCGCCTAAAATGACGCCGTCCTTTAAGTACAGAATACGGTTGCCGCGGCGCGCCGAACGCATATCGTGCGTGACCATAACCACGCTCGGCCCCAGCTCGTTGAATTTGGTGAGAGTGTCTCAAACGTCAAGGCCCGTCTAGGAGTTGAGCGCGCCGGT
>JAIDIR010000324.1 GCA_029052615.1 Clostridia bacterium
ATCTTGCATTTATCTTTAATTGCAAACGCTATTGACAAAACGCGCGCGGTAACTTAAAATACTGTATACGGGTTTGATTTTTCAAAATCCGGTTTATAAATTAAGTATACGATAGCAGGAGAATAAGGCTATGCAGCAGGTAAGATTGGTTTCGGCGGACGACAAGCTCGTGGTTGCGCTGACCGGAGAAATTGACAGCGCGACCAGTGAGGATTTATACGCCGAGGTTGCCGCAATGTATCAAAACGACAAGAAGGACGTGGTGTTCGACTGCGCGGGGCTGGAGTTTATAGACAGCACCACGCTGGGCACGTTCGTAAAGATTTTTAAAAATCTCAAAGCGGACGGCAATAAACTGATACTTAAAAATATGCGTCCCAGAATTAAAAAGCTTTTCGAAATCTGCGCTCTGGACAGAATTATGGAGTTTGACTGATGAAGGACTTTAAGGTTGAATTTAATCTTGCCGACAGCGAGTATATGACGGCGCTCCGCCTTGCGGTGGGCGCGGTGTGCGCGGCGGCGGATACCGACGTGGACGGCGCCGAGGATATGAAGGTGTGCGTTACGGAAAGCTGTCTTATCTTAAAGGCGTGCGGCTTTAAAAGCGCAAAGATAACCCTAAACTGTACGGACGGCGTGCACGCAACCGTCAGGGGGGAGGGCGGAGAGCCAAAGAGCAGCGACAACGAATTTTCGCTTGCGCTCATTTCCGCGCTCGTTTATTCCTGCACGCTTGAAGAAAGCGGCGGAGTTATATCCGGACTTGTATTGACTTTATGACCAACGAAAGAGCAAACGAGCTCTTCCGTGAGTACCGTAAGACGGGCGACAAGGCTATCAGGAACGAGCTTATCGAAAACTATATGTACGTGGCGCAGATATTAGCCAAAAAATTTGCGGGGCGCGGAGTGGACTACGACGATTTGTTGCAGATTGCTTCCGAGGCCCTTATTTCGGGTGTGGAGAAATTCGACCCCGACCTCGGCTATATGTTCACTACATACGTAACGCCCACGATTACCGGCATCATACGCAACTATTTCCGCGACTATTCCCGTTCCGTGCGCGTGCCCCGTAAACTTTACGCGCTGAGCGCAAAGGTCAAAGCCGCCGTCAACGAATTTTATAAAGCAAACGGCGTAAAGCCTACCGTAAAGCAACTTTCCGAACAGCTTGGCGAGAGCGAGGAAACAATTCTGGAAGCAATGGAGTGCCGCGCCCCCGTCAGCCTTGATTCGACGGTCAAGGGGGAGGACAGCGACGTTCCACTTTACGAGGTCATTGCGGACGGTCACAACTTTTTTGAAAACTTTGAAGACAACGAATCGTTAAAGACCGAAATTGCAAAGCTCAGC
>JAIDIR010000325.1 GCA_029052615.1 Clostridia bacterium
GTGTATAATAGGATAAGAAAAATAAAAACTGTACGAGGGGGAAAGGCATGCACGAAGAAGAGCGCAACGAAGTAACGGCGACTGTTGCGACAGCCGCGGCTATAAAACGCAACAAAGTCGTAGCGGCTACCGTTGTCAACGCGGTTCTGCTCGTCTTTATTATCGTTGCGGTTTTAATTGCGCAAATCGTACAGATAAGCGTTTTAAAACGCCGCAAAGCCGCTCTTTTGGACGAGCTGTACCGTCTTGAACAGCAGCTTGAGGAAAGTACGGATATGCTTGACAGGCTGGAAACTGACCAGAAATACCTTGAGATATTACAACAGCTTGTTGATATGGGCGTGGACGTTACGCCTAAGTATGACACGACTCCATGAAAATTGCAGCAATTGATATCGGTTCGAATTCCGTTCGCCTTATGCTATGGGCGGACGGAAAAACTTTATATAAAAAGCTTAAAACCACCCGCCTCGGCGAGGGGCTTAATTTTGCGCCCCGCCTTCTGCCCGAAGCGTGCCAAAGAACGGCGCAGGCGGTTGCGGATTTCGTTGCCGAAGCAAGGGAGCAGGGCGCGGATAAGGTTTACGCGTTTGCAACAGCGGCGGTGCGCTCGGCGGAAAATCCCCAAATTTTTACCGCAAAGGTCAAAGAGCTTTGCGGTATAGAGGTGGACGTCATCAGCGGAGAGCGCGAGGCGCAGATAGGGCTTTCGGGCGCGCTGGGCAATGCGGACGGCGGAATTATAGACGTCGGCGGAGCCAGTACCGAAGTCACGGTGCGTTCGGGCGGCAATGTCATTTATTCGCACAGCGCGAATATCGGCACCGTGCGCATACTCGACGCGGCGGGCAGGGATTTGGAAAGAATAGATAAATTCGTCGCCGCAAAGGTACAAGAGTACGGGCAGCACGATTTCAGCGCGGTTTCAATGTACGCGGTGGGCGGCACGGCTTCAAGGCTTGCGGCAATAAAGCGCGGAATTATTGAATATAACGCGGCGGCTTTAAACGGCACCGTATTGACGGTTGAAGAAGTGCGCACCTTTGCAAAGCAGCTTACGGCAATGCCCGTGGAGCAAATTGCCGTAACCACCATATGCAAAAAGTCGGCGGACGTAATTGGCGGCGGCGCGGCTCTTCTCGCCGCAGTTATGTCGCACTTCAAC
>JAIDIR010000326.1 GCA_029052615.1 Clostridia bacterium
GTGCATATTATGGGCGTGGACGAATTATATTGCAGCTTGGGCGTATAAACGCAGTCCTTGTGCGTGGAGCAGTTGCTTGCCGTAACCTCCACCGTCCTCTTTGCGGTATCCACCAAAACGTCGTTGTACCCCTTTTTACCGTCGGTATAAAAGCGTATGGTAAAGCGTCCGTTTTCGACCTCGCCCACCTCTATATTGTCCTTTAAAATAATTTCAGACTTGCCCTCTTCAAAGTCGTAGGTAAACGCCTGCTCGCCCCTGTAGGAAAGGTAAAATCCGTCCAGAGCGGATTTATCCCTGCCGACGGTAAACGCGATTATAAGCACCACGGAGGTTACTATTACCGCGCCGAACGCTATTAAATCCCATACGGAAAACCATTTGGATTGTTTTATTTGTTCAATCTTTTTCAGCGACATTTTACAACACGATTTTACCGTTCTGCACGGTGTTCAAAATTTTATAAGCCGGATTATTGACAGTCGCCTCGTCGGGACAGTTGGTAATTACTCCGCACCCCTCGCCCTCTTCTATCAGCATAACCACCTTTCTGTCGGAAAGATTATCGTTGATATACTGCACCGCCTTTTGCTTGCCCATTGCGGAAAGCGCCGTCGTAAGCGCGTCGTTTTCCACCGCAGAGCCGCCCGCAACCGTTACCGACGCAATTCCCGTGCGTATGGGAGCGCCCGTGTACGGATTGATTATGTGGCAGTATATAACGCCGTCGGCAATGAAATTCTGCATATAGTCGCCGCTTGTGGAAAGCGTTACGTCCTGCAGCTTTAACGAAATATAATTCCCAGCGCCGCGAGGGTCGCGTGCGGAAACGGTGTAGTCGCCCGTCTTGTTGAATGCGTATTTTTTAATCGCCATACTCGACGTACCGAAATTGAAGTAGCCGCACTTGATGCCCGCCTCGTCAAGCATCTCGTTTACCTTATCCGCGCACCAGCCCTTGGCTATTCCGCCCAGGTCTATGCGCAGGGAATATTCCCTGTCGTCCCCCTCGACTTTAACCGTTTCAAGGGGCTTGGTCGCGTAATACTTGCCGTCCGATTGACTTAAAACCACGCCGCTATAATACGATGAAAGCTGTTGAAAAGCGGTCACGTATTTTTCGTCGGGAAGGGTACCGAAGCCGTCCAGAGCGCCCTCCCTGTCGTAAGGCATCTTCTCGCGCAAATCAGCTAATGAAAGTCCGTACGTAAAGCGATACAAGTCCTCGCAATACCATACGGCGGGATTGAAATAGCCCTCCGTCTTTTCGTAAATGCGCTTTGATTCCGAAAGCACCTCGTAAGCCGTTTTATCAATCTCGACCGTAGCGCCCGCTTCCGCAACGTTGAAATTATAGATACAGCTTCCCGCAATCGTTGCGATCAGCGAGTTTTCGGTTTCCGTCAGAAAGGTCTTTACCCTGTCCGAAAGACTTGCAAAATCCTCCTTACTGATTTCACCGACGGGAACCACGATATCGGCGTACGTTCTCATAGAATAAATCTGTTTACTATGGGACTCTTCGTTTTTATTGCAACCCGCGCACGCGCAGCCTGCCGTAACGGTTAATATAAGCGCCGCCGCACACGCGGCAATTTTTTTCTTCATAGGCTTATTATAAATCATTTTAAAAGCGTTTGCAATTAAATTTGAAAAAAGACCGCGCAAGGCGGTCTTTTCAGTTAGGTTTTAGTGATTAAATTATTTAGCTGCGTTGCTTGCCTTTATGATGAGCTGGGCATAGCTGTAATACGTGCCCGCTTCGGGCTTGGTATTTAAGTCGTTCCAGGTTGCGCCGGTGGAAATATTGCCGTCCATCCAAGGGGTAACCGACTTATCCTCTTTTGCGTCGCTGTCCCAGTTTGCGCTGCTCTTGGTAAGCTTGGTAAGATTTGCAAGACCGTAGCTCTTAACGTAATTAACGGTTGCGTCGCGGTTCATCTTCCAGCGCGAATAGCTTTCGCCGTTTCTGTCCGTTCTCGTCCAGTAACCGTTTTCTTCCTTGTTGAGCGTTGCGTTGGTCATAACGTCGGTCTTCTTCTGACCGCCGACCGTAACGCTTATGGAATTGTTTACAACCGCCTCGTAATAAGCCTTTGCGTTCTTTTCCGCCTTTAAGTAGTCGCCCAACGTCTGGTTTGCGGGGGTGTAGTAGCCCGTAACCTCGCCGACCGTCTTATAGGTAAGAGTTAAATCGCCGTAAGAAACGGTTTTGTAATATGCGCTCGTTCCGTTCACCACTTTATCGTCGTCGGCAACGTCGGCGCCAGCCTTAATCTGCGTAGGAAGGCAAACTTCGTACAGGCACAAATCCTTTACCATATTGCCGTTGGTTACTATTTTGGTGTATCCTACGTAGCTGCCTCCGTGAACCAGTCCGTAAGCTTCGCCCGTCTTATCGGCAGAGCAGCCTGCAAGTGCCGCTATGCCCGCCGAAAGTGATACCGCAAGAGTAACGCCCACAACCGCTTTGGTTATTTTTTTCATAAAAGTTGCTCCTTAAAAACGTTTTTTTATATCCTAAAAGAATTGTAACATATCGTAGTTTTACAGTCAATACGGTTATTAAATTTTATTGGCAAAAAACGGAAATTATATTCCGTAAAAATTATTCGGTGCGGAGCGCGACCACGGGGTCCTTCTTTGCAGCGGCAGCTGCGGGAATAAGTCCCGAAATGAGCGTAAGCCCAACGCTTATCGCAACCATTATAATTGCCTGCCACCAAGGCAGCGCCGCAATGCCCCAAATGCCCGCAAGCGCCACCACTATTACGTTTATGACCAGCGAGATAAGGTAAGTAACCAGTATGCCGAACACGCCCGCAACCAGACCTATAATAAACGTTTCCGCGTTGAACAGGCGCTTTATATCCTTCTTTCTCGCACCGACGGCGCGCAGGATACCTATTTCCTTTACCCTTTCGACGACGGACACGTAGGTTATAATTCCTATCATGACAGTGGATACGACGAGCGACAGCGCGGTGAACGCGACGAGGGCGATGGTAATCATCTGAATCATAGTGTTAATCATATTGATTATCATTCCCACCGCGTCGGTATAGGTGATTTTCATGCTTGTATCGAGCTCGAACATCGTTTCGCTGACCTCGCCCGTAGCCTCGTCGGTGACGGACATACAGTAAAGCGTTCCGTTTTCGCACATCTGGTTCCACTCATCCAGATAGTCGCATACTTTGTTCTTTGCGTCGAAGTCCGTGGGGTAAATATATATTGCCGAGGGAAGCTTGCCGCCGCCCATATACGTTGCCGTAACGTGCAACAAATCGCTGGTTCCCGTACTGCTTAAACCCGAAGCCATAAGGTGCATAAAGCTGCCGCCCTCGTAAATGGCGCTGGTGCCCTTTTTCTCCGTCATAACCGTATTGCCGTCGACCGTGTCGTACGCGGTGTAGTAGAAAGAATAGGGAAGTATATCCAGATAGCCTTTATCCGAAGCCTGAATGTCCTTGACGATTTGGCTCTCTCTGCTGCTCTCCAACATATGTTTCGTCAGCGCGTTGGTATAGTAGAAACCGGGCTCGAGGCAGCTGTACGATATGCCCGACTTCTTCTGTAGAATTATCTTTACGTCAAGCTTCAAGCCCTTTTCCCGGTCAATGTTGGAATCGGCGGGGAAAGGCATGGTCATTTCGGGAGTGCCCTGCTGCTGGTTTGCTGCAGCGTATAAGAAGTTATCCGAAAGATAAGGCATATGGTAGTACCCGTTAAGATAGGGCATAAACACGCTTTCGTATTTATAATACACCTCGTCGTTGGGATACCACGTGAACTTTTTGGAATCGGGACCTATGAATTTGGTTATATCAATTCCGTTTTCGGGGTCGGCAACGCCGTTTGTTATACCGCTGCCCACAAGTCCGAGCTGTTCGTTGTAGTTGTCGTTGGTGCCGTCGTCCTCCCTGATTGCGTTGAACGCGTAGTTTAAAAATTCTTCCTGCGTGAAATAGCCGTACTGACCGAGCGCGATATCGGTTATCATGCTGTCGTCGACTACCATTATAAGCGACTGCTTGTCGTCAAAGATTGCCTTCTTCTGCTCTTCGGTAAGTTTTTTCGCGTCGTAGGTTACGCCCGAGGAGGTTTCTGCCGCAATGATGTCGTACTGGCTTAACACGTATTCGTAGTTATCGGGCACTTCCGAGAAGGTTGAAATACTTGCTACCGTGCCCGCAAAGTTGGAATACGAGGGCTGTTCGCTTAAAATCTGGGAATACATTCCGCGTATAGCCGAAACCGACGTGATTTGCGAAGCGGCGTAATCCCCCTCGCTTTTAACCTTGAAATCGGTATATATGTTGTTGGCAAGCGAGAAGCCGTAATCGTACTGAATTACGTGCGTCAGCTCCGCATCCATATTTTCGATATAGTGTACGTACTGTTCGGTTATTTCGTTGGTCTTGGTGACGTCCTTTGCAAGTCCGCCCAGCGTATCCATAAGCGACTGCACGTACAGCTTGTCGTTGAGCTTGGTGATATTGACCTTGGGCTTGGAGGAGTTGGACATATCCATCAGCGACGAAAAGTCGATTGCCGAGCGCGTTATCGCCACGGGGTTGCCCGAAAGCATATCCTCCTCCATATTCCTTATGTAGCTCTGCACGCCCGACGAAATTGCAAGCACCAGCGACACGCCTATTATGCCGATTGAGCCCGCAACCGATACCATTGCCGTTCGCTTGGACTTTGATAATAGGTTCTTCAAGCTCAGCGAAAGCGCCATACCTATTGACATTGACGTCTTTTTCTTTGCGCCCTTGTTTGTCTTTGTTTCGACTTCTACACCGCCGTCCGTTTCGGGCGTTGCAACGCTTTCAACGGGCTGCGCGCTTTCGGGCTGTCCAACCGTTTCCGCAGTCTGTTCGTCCGCGCCGTCGTAGGGCATGGTGTCGTCCACTACCTCGCCGTCTAAAAGTCTTACGATACGCGTCGAATACTGTTCGGCAAGCTCGGGGTTGTGCGTGACCATAATGATGAGCCTGTCTTTGGAAATCTCCTTCAACAGCTCCATTATCTGCACGCTGGTCGTCGAATCGAGCGCGCCCGTCGGTTCGTCCGCAAGCACTATTTCGGGGTCGTTTATAAGCGCGCGGGCAATTGCCACCCTCTGCGCCTGACCGCCCGAAAGCTGGTTGGGGCGGTTGTTGATTTTGTCCTTCAGCCCCACCTTTTCAAGCGCGTCCAAAGCCCTCTGCCTGCGCTCCTGCTTGGATACGCCCGAAATCATAAGCGCAAGCTCGACGTTCTGCAGAATGGTCTGGTGGGGTATTAAATGATAGCTCTGGAATATGAAGCCTATGGAATGGTTTCTGTAAGTATCCCAGTCCCTGTCGCCGTACTGCTTGGTGCTGGTGCCCTCGATAACGAGGTCGCCCGAGGTGTACTTATCCAGTCCGCCTATGATGTTTAAAAGAGTAGTCTTGACGCAG
>JAIDIR010000327.1 GCA_029052615.1 Clostridia bacterium
GTTGACTTGAAGTAAGTAATTTGCTATAATGGCAACGCTGGCAATCGATGGAAGTAAAGGCGGTTGCCAAATATCATAGGTTAATATTTTTTTATTCGGAGGAATATATTTATGGCTAATGTAAAAGTTGCTATCAACGGTTTCGGTCGTATCGGCCGTCTTGCGTTTAGGCAGATGTTTGACGCGGAAGGATATGAAATCGTAGCTATCAACGATTTGACAAGCCCCAAGATGCTTGCCCACCTGTTAAAGTACGATTCCGCTCAGGGCAGATACAAGTATGCGGAAACCGTAGTAGCCGGTGAAGACAGCATAACCGTAAACGGCAAAACCATTAAGATTTATGCCGAGAAGGACGCAGCTAATCTTCCCTGGGGAACGATTGGCGTAGACGTAGTTTTGGAGTGCACGGGCCTCTATTGCTCCAAGGAAAAGGCTTCCGCACACATCACCGCGGGCGCTAAAAAGTGCGTTATCTCCGCACCTGCAGGCAACGACCTGCCCACTATCGTTTACAGCGTAAACGAAGATACTTTAAAGGCAAGCGATACGGTCATTTCCGCGGCAAGCTGCACCACCAACTGCCTTGCTCCTATGGCTGCAACCCTTAACAAGCTCTGCAAAATCAAGAAGGGCTATATGACGACCATTCACGCATACACCGGCGACCAGATGGTACTTGACGGACCTCACCGCAAGGGCGATTTGAGAAGAGCAAGAGCGGCTGCCGTTAATATCGTTCCCAACTCAACGGGTGCGGCAAAGGCAATCGGTCTGGTTATTCCCGAACTCAACGGCGTTCTTGACGGCTGCGCACAGCGCGTTCCCGTTCCCACCGGTTCGCTTACCCAGCTTATCGCAGTTTGCGAAGGCGAAGTTGACGCTCAGAGCGTAAACGCTGCAATGAAGGCTGCTTCCAGCGCTTCCTACGGCTACACCGAGGACGAAGTAGTTTCCAGCGATATCATCGGTATCACCTACGGTTCGCTTTTCGATGCTACCCAGACCAAGTGCATGCCTCTCGGCGACGGCACGACCCTCGTAAAGGTAGTATCCTGGTACGATAACGAAAATTCTTACACTTCCCAGATGGTAAGAACCATTAAGTACTTCGCAGAGCTGAAGTAATTAAAAATTAAAAATTCGGCGGCTTCCGTTATGCGGAAGCCGCTTTTTTTGACGCTTACAAAAAATTAACGATTATGTTGACAATGGGCGGATTATGTCTTATAATGTCAGTTAATGACAAATAAAAATTATTCGGGAGAATAAAAATGGAAGAATCAAACGTTCAGTACAAAGAATTACTTATTTTGAACAACAAGCTTTTGATGCTGGAAAATCTGGTTATCGAATACAAAAACGACGTTAAGGCTTTAAAGATTTGCTCTAACCTCGTTAAAAAGGAAGCAAAGGCGGTAAAGAGCTCCAAGATTCCCGTATCGTTAAGCGATTTGAATTCGATTCAGGGAAGATACGTCGACTTCGCTGCGGCAATTTCCGGACTTATCAAAGCCAAGAAGGTGGAGGCGTACAATAAAGCGGTTGCCGACCTCATCGACGTTAAGGCAATGACCGAAGAGGAAATTAAGGTTCTCGAAGAAAAGCTTAACCCCGCGCCTGCGGCTGAAGAAAAACCCAAGATTTCCGAAACTATAGGAACTGCGGCACAGAAGCTTGCAAAGAAAATCGAAGCAGGCGCTCAGAAGCTCGGAGCAGGTGCGCAGAAGCTTGGCAACTCTTTAAGCGAAGCCGTAAACGAACAGGTTGACGAAATAAAAAAAGCTTTCGCCGGAGACGAAAAGTAAAAATAGGGATAGCGTTCTCTGGCGGCATAAGCAATTGCGCCTATCAGGTCGGATTTACGAAAGCTCTTTTAAACTACGTTTCCCGTGACGAAATAAAGCTGTTGTCCGCCTCGTCGGGCGGCATATTTACGGCTTACGCTCTTTCGGCAAACAAGCTCGAATACATAGAACAGTTATATAAAAACGTCGATATTTCCAAAAAGGCTGAGCTGTTTTATCAGGTATTCGCAAAGGGATTGCTTGCCGACTATATAAACGCCGTTTCGGGCGATAACGATAACCTTGAAATACCCACGTGTTTCACGGTCTGTTATATTCCGCTCTATTCGGTCAGGTATTATTGGATAAACGGCAGTTACAGCAGGATATGGGAGCGCTATTTAAAAGCGGCCGTAAATTATCCCTTTTTAAAATTTTTGCCGTCGTTTATCGAGGGCAGGTTTGCCATAGACGGCGGTGCGGCAGACAACATTCCGCTGTATCCGCTATTAAAGCAGTCGCGCCCTTTGCCGGCGGGTGAGGAGCTCGATTTAATATTCGTGCTCCATTTCGACGCCCGTTACGACTACAGAAAGGACTTCAAAACGGATATTCCTATAGTCGATCTGGACTTGTCTATTTGCAACGGCTTTTCCAAGGCGCATTACGATTATTCAAAAAATACCATATCGCAGCGCATTGATTTGTCCTATCAATACGGGGAGAAGATAGCTTCGCGCTTATTTTCCGCCGACCATACCAAAGAGGAATATCAGAAGATTGCAAACGATATTTTCGTGGAAGAGCATACGCTCCGTCAGCAGAATTTCTCGCTCGACCGTCTGGTTTCATTTTTGAACGTGGCAGGTAAAACCTTCCGCAACGACGCGCGTTGTGTCAAAAAGCTTTATTAAAATTAAATTGCACGCCCGACCGCATTCTCGCGGTCGGGCGTTTTTTTATGAAAATTTCGTTCCGATACTTGACAAACGCCTTTTAGATATATAAAATAATAATCGTTATATAACATTTGTTATTTAACAAAGGAGAGGTCTATGCCGCCCAAAGTTAAATTTTCCAAAGAGCAGATAGTTTTTGCCGCCTTGGACATCGTAAGGGAGCAGGGGATTACGGCGCTTACGGCGCGTGCCGTTGCCGATAAGCTTAAGTGTTCGGTTGCCCCCGTGTTTTCGGTATTCGAAAATATGGACGAATTGCGTGAAGAAGTCATTCGGCAGTCGAAATTGGTTTACGACGGGTATATCGAAGAGGGCTTGAAGCAGGTGTTGCCCTTTAAAGGCGTTGGCTTAAAGTACATCGAATTTGCCAAAAAAGAGCCAAATTTATTCCGCGTGCTATTCATGTCCGATTATTCCTTCGGGCTGGACAAATTCATGTTGCTTGATAAAAACAATGCGGCAATAGTCAGCGCGCTTATGAACTCGTGGTCGGTAGACAAAAAAACGGCTGTTGAATTGCATCAGGACATAATGATTTATACTCACGGTATCGCCGTCATGTGCGCAACCAAATCGTGTAATTTTTCGGATGAAGAGATAAGCGCGCGGCTTACGTTTGCGTTTATGAGTATGTTGAAGCAAGTCAAAGAGGTAAAAAAATGATAAGAATTGAAAATATTAAAAAGTCGTACGGCTCGGTGGATAACAGGCAACAGGTATTAAAGGGAATTGATCTGACGGTAAACGACGGTGAATTCGTCGTTATTCTGGGTGCGTCGGGCTCGGGCAAGTCTACGCTTATGAATATCGTCAGCGGTCTGGAACGCCCCGACGAAGGAAAGATTTATTACGACGACAGGGAGATAACCGCGCTTAACGATAAGCAGTTGACTTTTTTCAGGCGCGACGAAGTGGGGTTTGTATTTCAGCAGTATTATCTTCTGCCCGATATGACGGTGGATAAAAACGTGCGCATGGGCGCCGATCTCGCAAAGAATAAGGACTACCGCAATATTATCGAAGCGATTGGATTGAAAGAAAAATTGCATAAATATCCGCGCCAGCTTTCGGGCGGCGAGCAGCAGAGAGTTGCGGTTGCCCGCGCTCTGGCAAAGCTGCCCAAGGTGTTGTTTATGGACGAACCTACGGGCGCGTTGGACGAACAGACGGGCAGACAGCTGCTTGACTACGTTCTCAATCTGAAAAAAGAGAGCGGCTTCACGCTTATAATGGTTACGCACAACGCAAACATTGCCGAAACCGCTGAAACCATAGTAAAGCTGAACAGCGGTGCAATTGTCGAAGTGTGCAAAAACGAGTCGCCCAAGGGCGCATACGAAATAGGTTGGTAATTATGACGGTATCTATTAAAGACGCTTTAAAATTTATAGGTATAATTATAACCGTTTGCTGTGCAATTTTCGTTTGCAATCTGTTTCTGAACTACGGCATAGATTTAAACGCTGTTGCAGACGCGGTTTCGGAAAGTCAGCAGGCTGCGTTTACGGCTTTAAAATTAAATAACAGAGTGGTTTGCGCCGTGACGGGCGGGTGCCTCGGTCTGACTTCCGCGGTATTGCTCGTCTTTTATATCGGGCATTATATTAAGGAACACTCTGCGCGGTTCGGCATCTTAAAGGCGCTTGGCTACGGCGACTTTAAAGTGGCGGCAGGTTGCGCGGTATTCGGCTTTTGCGTGTTCGTAGGTGCGGCGGCAGGCTACGGTTTAAGTTGGGCGATGATGGTCAGATTTTACGCAAAACAAAACGAGGGCGCAATTATACCGACGGTAATTCTGCGCTATCATCCCGTATTACTTTTAACGGTTATTCTGCCCACGTTATTTTACTCGGCGCTTTCCGTGCTGATTGCTTACTTTAAATTGAAGTCGCCCGCGCTTACGCTTATAAAGGGCGGTGAAAGCAGGCGGATTGCAAAAGTAAAAAAGTCAAAGGGCAGCAGGAGCTTTTTAACCGAGCTTGCGTTTAACGTATTTAAGGACAGAAAGTTGCTCGTCTTTTTCGTCGGGTTCGGTTGCTTTTGCTTTTCCACTATGACGCAGATGGGACTGTCTATGCGCGATTACGCAAGCGATATGATGGGGTATATGATTCTAATTATCGGGCTCGTGCTTGCGGCAATGTCGCTTTTGCTTGCGCTAAGTGCGGTGGTGGGCGGCAACGCAAAGACTATAGCTATGCTAAAAGCCAACGGCTACAGCATGAAAGAGAGCGGTATTGCGGTGCTCGGACTGTATCATATCCCGGCGGTCATAGGTTTTGCAATCGGGAGCGTATATCAGTGGGGAGTGCTGAACGTTATGATAAATATCGTGTTCTCGTCGGTTGAAGGCACTCTGCATTATTCTTTCGACTGGCCATTATTCGGTATTTGTCTGGCAGTCTTTATAGTTGCTTACGAGGGGCTGAACTTTATTTACGCGCTTCTTATCGCAAAAACGCCGGTAAAGTCTGTTATGAGTGAGTAAGACATAGAAACGAATTCAAATAACGTGAAAAACAAAAAACGGCGTTCGCGCCGTTTTTTGCCGTCAAATAAGTTGATTTTTAGCGGTCGTTGTTGTATTATAATATGGCTTTACAAAATAACTTAATGAAACGCTTCCGTAGTTAAATGGATATAATAAACCCCTCCTAAGGGTTAGTT
>JAIDIR010000328.1 GCA_029052615.1 Clostridia bacterium
CAACACTATATCAATCAGAGAAACGGGTCAGTTCAACCCTACGTCAAAGCGCGCGCTAGGCCTTTGCATAGCTCTCAACAAAAAATTCGAGGAGCTGTTCTATTTCGAAAATAAATAAAATAATTTTTAACGCGGTGCGCACTTACGCACCGCGTTTTAACTTGACTATACACGCCTTTTATTTTATAATAAAAGAGTACTTAATTTTGCGAGAGAGGTGGCGTATGTTAACGAGTATTTGCGGTATCAACTGGGGTGACGAAGGCAAGGGCAGAATGGTCGACCTTTTGTCCCGTGATTTCGACGTGGTTTGCCGTTATCAGGGCGGCAATAACGCGGGTCACACCGTTATAAACGACAAGGGCAAATTCATTTTAAATCTGCTTCCCTCGGGTATTCTGCGCGAGGAAGTGGTAAACGTTCTGGGCTGCGGAATGGTTATCGACATCAAGCACCTCTGCGAGGAGATGGAAAGGCTGCGCGCCGCTGGCATCAAGATAACGCCCGACAACCTTAAAATAAGCGACAAGGCGATTATCACTATGCCCTACAACGTTTTGCAGGACGTTATGGAGGAGGACAGACTGACCAAGGCGACGGGCAAGCCCTACGGCTCCACGCGCCGCGGCATAGCCCCCGTTTACGCCGACAAGTATATGAAAAAAGCTTTCCGTATGGGCGAGCTTTTAAATCTGTCGTTGCTGTATAAGCGCTTGCCCGATATCGTCGCGTGGAAGAATATGACCATTAAGGCGTACGGCTTCGACCCCGTTAAGGTGGACGATATGATTAAGTACTTCGAAACGTACGGCAAGCCTTTGCAGGAATATATCATCGACACGGGAATATACCTGAACAAAATGAACGCCGAGGGCAAGAAGATTATGTTCGAAGCGCAGCTTGGCGCGTTGAGGGATATCGATTACGGCATAGTGCCCTATACCTCGTCGTCGTCGACCATAGCGGCTTACGCACCCATAGGCGCTGGCGTGCCCAACTTGAAGCTTAACAATTCGATAGGCATTATGAAGGCTTATTCAAGCTGCGTGGGCGCGGGTCCTTTTACCTGCGAATACTTCGGCAAAAAGGCGGAAAGACTGCGCGAGCTGGGCGGCGAATACGGCGCGGCTACGGGCAGACCGAGAAGGGTGGGACCCTTTGACGTGGTCGCTTCCAAGTACGGCATTATGTGTCAGGGCGCGGACGAAATCGCGCTTACCAAGCTTGATATTCTGGACGATTACGAGGAAATTGAAATCTGCACCCACTACGAATTGAACGGCAAGATTTTGGACGATTTCCCTTTCACCGACGTGCTTGACGATTGCAAGCCCGTGTTTGAAAAGGTCAAGGGCTGGCACTGCGATATTTCCAAGTGCCGCACGGCTGACGAGCTGCCCAAGGAAGCTCTGGACTACATACGTCTTTTGGAAAAGCTGTGCAACTGCAAGATTAAGTACGTGTCGGTCGGCGCGGAAAGAAACGCTTGCATCGTAATGCCCGACTGATATGAAAAGAAAGTTTTACAAGTTGCACGGAATAGGCAACGACTATATTTATTTCGACTGTATGAAGGAACCGCTTACGAAAGTTGAGGAGCTGGCGGTGCGCCTTTCCGACAGGCACTTTTCGATAGGCGGCGACGGAATAATTTTGTTGTGCCCCTCGGATATCGCCGATTGCAGAATGAGGATGTTTAACGCCGACGGTTCGGAAGGAAAGATGTGCGGCAACGGGATTAGGTGCGTGGGCAAGCTTGCGCACGACCTCGGTTACGTCAGGGGCGAGCGTTGCACCATTGAAACGCTTTCGGGCGTTAAGACGCTTGACTTCAAGCTCGATAAAAACGGCAAAGTCGCTTCGGCAAAGGTGGATATGGGCGCGGCAATTTTGCAGGCGGATAAAATCCCCTCGACGCTGAACGGCGAAAAGATAGTCGCATATCCCTTGACTGTTGGGGGCGGGAGTTATGAAATTACTCTCGTTTCAATGGGCAATCCGCACTGCGTGACGTATGTCGACGACCCCTATAAAGTCGAGCTGGAAAAGGTCGGTCCGCTGTTTGAAAACAATTCGCTTTTCCCCGAAAGGATAAACACAGAATTCGTGCGCGTTGACGGGCGCAACGAGCTGACTATGCGCGTGTGGGAGCGCGGAAGCGGCGAAACCTGGGCTTGCGGCACGGGTGCGTGCGCGGTTGCGGTTGCGGCGGTGCTTAACGGATACGCGGAAATGAACGCGCCGATAACCGTTCACCTGCGCGGCGGCGACTTGACTATAACTTACACCGATACCACGGTATATATGGAAGGAAGCGCCACATTAGCATTTACCGGCGAAGTGGAGATTTAAGGCAAAAATTTATATAAATTTAAAGCGGCATAATCTTGCAATTACGCCGCTTTTATGTTACAATGAATTATATTATACTTACAGTTGTAAATTAACCGGAGATAAAGTTATGACAAAGTACATTTTCGTTACGGGCGGCGTTGTTTCGGGCTTGGGTAAGGGCATTACCGCGGCATCGCTCGGCAGGCTTTTAAAGTGCAGGGGCTACAAGGTTGCTTCGCAGAAGCTCGACCCCTATATCAATATCGACCCCGGCACCATGAGCCCCTTTCAGCACGGCGAGGTTTTCGTAACCGACGACGGCGCGGAAACAGACCTTGACCTCGGTCACTACGAAAGGTTCATTGACGAAAATCTGAATAAGTATTCCAACCTTACCACGGGCAAGGTTTACTGGAACGTTCTCAACAAGGAAAGAAACGGCGAGTATCTCGGACAGACCGTCCAGATTATTCCCCACATCACCAACGAGATTAAGTCATTCATTTACAACGTGGGCAAGACCACGGGCGCGGACGTCGTTATAACAGAAATCGGCGGCACGATAGGCGATATCGAAAGCCAGCCCTTTATCGAGGCTATCCGTCAGGTTGCGCGCGAGGTGGGCAGGGACAACTGCTGTTTTATCCACGTAACGCTGGTGCCCTACATTTCGGGCTCGGAAGAATTCAAGTCCAAGCCCACCCAGCACTCCGTAAAGGAATTGCAGGGTATGGGCATCAACCCCGACATAATTATTCCCCGCGTGGACGCGCCCATGCCCAAGGACGTCCGCGACAAGATTGCAATGTTCTGCAACGTGGAGCCCGAGTGCTGCATAGAAAACCTGACGATGCCCGTGCTCTACCAGTGCCCCATAATGCTGGAAAAGAGCAACTTTTCCGAAATCGTTTGCAAGCGCTTGCAGCTTGACCCCCGCGTAATCGACCTTACCGAGTGGAACAAGATGATTGAAAGAATTAACGGGCGCGACAAGACTGTTAAAATCGCGCTGTGCGGCAAGTACGTTCAGCTGCACGACGCATATCTTTCGGTTGCGGAGGCGCTTGCGCACGCGGGCTACGAAAACGGCGCGAAGGTTGAAATCAAGTGGGTGGATACCGAAATGCTTACGCACAAGAACGAGGACGAGGTTTTAGGCGGCGTTGACGGCATAATAGTTCCCGGCGGCTTCGGCACGCGCGGCGTGGAGGGTATGCTTATCTGCGCAGAATACTCGCGCAAGCACAACCTGCCCTATTTCGGCATATGCCTTGGCATGCAGACGGCGGTTATCGAGTATGCGCGCAACGTGCTCGGCTATAAGGACGCGCACTCTTCGGAGTTCAACCCCGATTCGAAGCACCCCGTCATCGACCTTATGCCCGACCAGTACGGCGTGAAGATGGGCGGCACTATGCGTCTGGGCGCGTACCCCTGCAAGGTCATCGGCGATATTATGAAGACGTCCTACGGCGTTGACACCGTTTCCGAACGTCACCGCCACAGATACGAATTTAACAACGACTACCGCGCTGAGATTGAAAAGGCGGGCATGAAGATTGCGGGCACCTCGCCCGACGGCACTCTTGTAGAGGCGGTGGAAATTCCCTCGCTCGACTTCTTTATCGGCGTGCAGTTCCATCCCGAGTTTAAGTCGCGTCCCCAGTCGGCGCACCCCATTTTCCGCGAGTTTATAAAAGCATCTGTTAAATATTCGCAGAGCAAATAAGGTAAAGTAAATATGAAATTCAATTCCGATTTTAAAAACATAGCCGAAAATTATCTGTTTGCGGAGGTTGCGGACAGGGCGAGCAAATACGCCGCCGCACACCCCGATCAAAAGGTTTTAAAGCTCGGCATAGGCGACGTCACGCTGCCCCTTGCGCCCGCGGTAACCGCGGCTATGCACGGTGCGGTTGACGAAATGGCTAAAAAGGAAACCTTCCGCGGTTACGGTCCTTACGAGGGCTACGGCTTCTTGCGCGAGTGTATAAGAAGCTATTACGACGAGATGGACGTGGAGCTTGACGCGGACGAAATTTTCGTTTCGGACGGCGCGAAGAGCGACCTCGGCAATATCCTTGATATATTTGCAAAGGACAACACCATTCTCGTTCCCGATCCCGTATATCCCGTATACGTGGACACCAACATAATGGCGGGGCGCAAAATCGTGTTTGCCGACGCCAACGAAGGCAACGGCTTTTTGCCCATGCCCGACTATAACGTGGACGCGGACGTCATTTACATATGCTCGCCCAACAACCCCACGGGCGCGGCTTATTCGGTTGCGCAGCTTGAAGAATGGGTAAAATACGCGCTTGAAAAGGACGCGGTTATTCTGTACGACGCGGCTTACGAAAGCTTTATAACCGACAAGAGCGCGGCGCGCTCCATATACCTCGTGAAGGGTGCTAAGAAGTGCGCTATAGAGATTTGCTCGCTTTCCAAGACGGCGGGCTTCACGGGTACGCGCTGCGGCTATACGGTAATTCCCCACGCGCTTGCAAGGGACGGATATTCGGCAAACAAGCTGTGGTTCAGAAGGCAGGCAACCAAATTCAACGGCGTGCCCTACGTAATTCAGCGCGGCGCGGCGGCGGTGTTCACGCCCGACGGTCGCAGGCAGATTAAGCAAAATCTTGCCGTATACCAGCGCAACGCCGCAAAGATTGCCGGCTGTATGGACGAGCTTGGCATATGGTACACGGGCGGCAAAAATTCCCCCTATATCTGGCTGAAATGTCCTAACGGTATGGGCAGCTGGGAATTCTTTGATTATCTTTTGAATAACGCGCAGGTCGTCGGCACCCCCGGTGCGGGCTTCGGCAAGAACGGCGAAGGCTTTTTCCGTCTTACGGCGTTCGGCAGCGAAGAGACTACCCAGGAAGCTGTTGAAAGGATAAAGAAAATTCTCGGTTGATAAATAACTATTTAACTAATTTAAGGAAAATGTTATGGAAAAAGAAAGAGGCTTAGGCGTACTTTGCCATATATCTTCCCTTCCAAATGAATACGGAATAGGTTCGCTCGGCAAGGAAGCTTACGAGTTCGTTGACCTCTTGAAAAAGAGCAACGTCAAGTACTGGCAGATTT
>JAIDIR010000329.1 GCA_029052615.1 Clostridia bacterium
ACATCGACCAGTCGGCGACAACACCAGCCGTCCAGCTTACCGGCATACAGCCGTAGGTTTCCGAGCGGCTGTCCAAGCTCACGTCCCTGTTATCCCCCAGACAGAACATTTTTCCCTCGGGAACGACGATCTGGGCGTAACTGTTCTCGGACGGCGTGTTATTCTCATCGCGGACGTAAGCCTCGTCAACCACTTCGCCGTTGAGATATAAAACGCCCTCTTTAAGCTCGACCGTATCGCCGCCGAGCGCAATAACGCGCTTGATTATCGTATGCGTTTTTGCATTCGTCTTCGTATCGATTACGACAATGTCTCCGCGCTTGGGATTGGAAGAGCGGAATGCGTAAACGTAATCTCCGCCCTTGCTGTCCTTATTGGGCGCACCCACGAGGGTTGACGACATAGACGGACCTACTACGTATACCTTGAAATACGCAATGCCGAAAGCCACGCGCAAAACCGCCGCGACCAAAATTACGCACAAAAGTATACTAAGCAGCGTATCCAACACGCTAATGCTTCTGTTTTTTACGTTAAAAGATTTATTTTGCATTTATTAAAGCCAAATAAGATTATTGAGTGCAAACCTGCCGCTGCCGATAATCGACAGCGATTCGCAGTTTACGAAACTGCCTAAAGATACGCCGTTCTCATTTTTGAAAACCTTGGCTTTAAGGGTCTGACTTTGCCAGACTCCGCCCAAAATATAGAGTTTTATCGAGTAAACGCACCCGTCCTCTTTATTTTTCAGGCTTACTTCCAGGGTTATTTCCTCTTCCGAACAGACGTCAAGGCTCAGGATACTGTCTTTTCGCGGCGCATACTGAAGATTATTTATGCGGTTAGTCATAAGTCCGCACTTGGAGTAAACGCCTTTAAGTCCGTCCTCGGTAATAATTTCAGGCAAAGCGTCGTTGTCAGTCAAAAATACTCCGCCGACCGCACGTCCCGAACAATCCGCAATGGAAAAACATTCGGTGCCCGATTTATTAGTAAATATTATGTTGGACTTTGCCATACTGTTACGGAAATTGCCGCTTATCTTCTTTACGGACAGCTTAGACCAAACGGTGAAGCCGTTGGAATATTCCGTAAAGCACATAACGAACAAAACCGTACTCTTTTCATATATATCCAGATAGTATTCGCTTTCGTGCGAATTGATTATGCGTTTAGGTCTTGCCGCAGACCATGCACGGGTAGCATAGTCGTAACAATCCTCGGCAAAGTAGACGCCGCACTTTTCAACTATACCTAAACTGTCGCTGGAAACTTTGGCAACGAGGTTTCCGTCCTCGTCGGCAAAAACGCTCACCTCGGCAGGTTTTGGCATGAATACGTGTCTGTTTTTAACGTAGCCGTCCAAAAACATAAACATATCGCTGGTAGAACGCACGTCTATACGCGAACCGCAATTTATCGAATACGCAATGGAGCTAGACCGCGCAAAATCGGGATTTATGCGGCAAAACGTATCGTACGCCCTGTCGTAATCGAAAGCCGAGTCGTTAGTGGTACACAGCATCAGCATGGGACATCTTATATAAGGCGCATACGCCTGCGAATCTATCCCCGCAACGAATCTGTACCTCTCCTCGTCAAACTCAGGTTCACGCCCCTTGAATTTTTCAAAACCTTTATAAGCCTTCCAGCCGCAGGCGCTTATGGTTACCGCACACGAAAACCGAGCCGCATAGGCAAGCTTCCAGGCAATTTCACCGCCGTCGCGAATACCTACCAAACCGATATTCTGCGTAGAAAACTTTTCGGCAAGGAATTTGCGGGCGTAAATGCCGACCGCAACCCACTCGTACCAGCAAGTCTGTTCGGCGCTGAAATCAACGTAATCTTTGTATCTTCCGCACTTCACCACGTTTGCGTATCCCACGTTGCTGGGATACTGCGTATACCTTTCCACGCCGTCGCGTTCGCCGCCGTAATCTACGCACAGAGCACTGTAACCGCATTTTACGAAATGAGCCAGCAGCCCTTCATCAATATCGTCGTAGCTGTCGCGCAGAATGAGAACGCACTCATGCGAGGGATTAACTTCTTTGGTTGCCAAAACACCGTAAATAGTCACTCTGCCCATTCCGGTATCTCTTCCCGAAAAATTGAGGTACTCGAACTTAATGCCGTCGTCAACTCGGTCACCGAGCGTAACGGGCATAACTTCAAGTCGGTCGTTAAATTTTTTCCAAAGAGTTATTGGCGTTAAAATGTTTGACAAATGCGTCACCTCAAGCCTGAACGTATAATAAACGGCGCGTTTGCGGATACAAAATCATAATATGAATAACTTACGCAATTTGCTTACCGTACGAAAAAAATTTACCTGCCATATAAATTATTGAAAAGAATTGCATTTTTTATCACCGTCGGGTATAATATTAGACACATCTCTTCAAAAGGCGATATTTTTTCATCTTAAGTAACATTATATTCCTTTTTGTCGGATAAATCAAGCGTTGAACGGGAGTTTTAGACATGGCTTTTATTTCGGTGGCGGAAGAACTGACCAAAAAATCGGTTACAAGCGTCGAAAACAAATTCATAACCAAGTACCTTACCGAATTGGAACCCGTTGCGGTAAAGGTCTACCTATTTGCGCTTTACCTCTATCAGAACGGACAAAGCGAATATACGGTTACCGATTTTGCGACTAAGCTTAATCTCACGGAGGACGCGGTTAAAGACTATTTCGAATATCTTGACGAGTTCGAGCTTGTTTCAGTAATATCGCATTCCCCTTTGGAAGTTAAAATACTCGACTGCGAAAATTATTACGGTAAGCCCAAAAAACTGCACCCCGAAAAGTACGAAGGGCTTTACGACGAAATTCAGTCGATAGTCGGCGGTAGAATGATTTCGCAAAACGAATTCCGCGAATATCTTATTCTTCTTGAAGAATACGGTCTGGAGCGCAACGCAATCGTAATGATTGTAAATTACTGCGTTAATCTGAAGGGCGATAAAATTAGCGCCTCCTACATAAAAAAAGTTGCGCGCAATTTCTGCGATGCGGAATTGACTACGGCTTCACAAATAGAAGAAAAGCTTTCCTCCTACACCGCTTCTTCCGCTGCTTTGCTTAAAATATTCGCGGCGTGCTCCATAAAGCGGCAGCCCGAAGTCGAGGACGGCGAGCTGCTTAATAAGTGGCTCGGGCTGGGCTATTCGGAGGATGCAATAATCTGTGCGGCAAAGGGCTTTAAAACCAAATCGTTCGAAAAGCTGGACGAAGCGATAAGCGAGCTTTATAAGAACAACAAGTTTGACGCAAAAGAAATAGACGATTACCGTAAGATGAAAAATTCGCTTTACGATACGGCTTTTGCGGTTGCAAAGTCGCTCAGCGTATATATGCCCGACCCAACTCCCTACGTGGAAAATTACGTCAACGTGTGGAGCGGTTACGGTTTCAGCGGCGAAGCCTTGAAAAAAATTGCAAACTACTGTTTTTTGAGCGGCAGAAATTCGTTTGACGCAATGAACGATTTTACTCAAAATCTTTACCGTGACGCTTTCGTAGACGACGACAGCATAAACCACTTGCTGGAACAGCTTGCAGAAGACGATAAATTTATTAAATCTATCCTTAATGCCTGCGGGCTTACCAGAAAGATTATTCCCTACGACAGACAGGCGTTGAGCCGTTGGCGCGACTGGGGCTTTAACGAGTCAATGATTATTAAAGCCGCTGAGCTTTCTGCAGGCAAAAACAATCCCGTGGCGGCAATGAACTACCTGCTCTCCACCTGGAAAAACAGCGGAGTTTATACCGTGGAAAGTATTCCCGCAAACAACGCCGCAAACAGCAAGACGAAAAAGAGAAGCGTAACCGAGGAATGGGCGTCAACCATAGAAAAGCTTAACGGAACGCATAGAAACGGAGGTTGATATGAATCCGCTTGAACGCGAAGACATAATAAAACTTTTAATTAAAATACAACTCAATTTTGAAAATGCCTATACCGCATCGAACGACCTTGAACGCGAGCTTCTGGTTGAAAGCTGGTACGAAGCACTTTGCGAATACCCGAAAGAGGTTTGCATGCAAGCCGTCAACAACGTGCTTAAAAGAGCTAAATTTGCACCGAGGCTGGGCGATATAACCGAAGAAATAACCAAACTGATATATCCCGAAGCAAAGACCGACGACGAGCTTTGGGCGGAACTGAACTCCGTGCTTCCGCGCGTTTACGATTTATCGCGCTATCTTTCGTATCCTCAATACGTTAAATGGGCAAACGAAAAACTCGACAAAGTCTATTCGGAACTCAGCGAAGAACTCAAACTGTTCGTCGTTAACCGCTCCACCCTCGTCGACGTTGCCGAAATGTCGCCCGAAGCACTGCAATTCGAACGGACGAGATTTTTCAAACAAATGCCCGTATTAAAGAAGCATAAAAGCGACAAGGAAGCGGCGCAAAAATTTATTGCGCAAACGAACAAAGCGCAAGCCTTACTTCAAAGCAACAACAAAAAATAAAATTTAAGGCGGACCTAAAAGTCCGCCTTTATTATGCATTGTCCGTATCAGTTTCTTTCTCTTCCTTACCTTCTTCATCCGGTACCCCGTCGCTTTCATTTTCGTCCTCCTCAACGTATGGATTGACGTGCACCGTAACGTGTTTAACCAGCGGAAAGTTTTCCTCAACGCCGTCGTGAACTCTTTCAGCAATGTCGTGCGCCGCGCGTAAAAGCAAATGCTCGTCACAGGCAATTTCCGTAACGACGTAAATTCTGTTGCCGAAAAGCCTTGTCATAAGGCTGTCAACGTTCTTCACACCCTCACAGGAAGCCACAAAATCCCTTATCGCCGTTTCGGTCTTCGCGTCACACGCCTTATCAGTCATTTTGTTTATAGCGTCAATGAATATGCTTATCGCCGCCTTTAAAATCAAAAGGCAGATAACGATTGCCGCAATGCTGTCCAGAATGGGCACACCGCACATTGCGCCGACTATACCGATTAAGCTGCCGATTGACGAAAGCGCGTCCGAACGGTGATGCCAGGCGTCCGCCTTTAAAGCTCCCGAGTTGGTCTTTTTAGCCGCCGCCCAGGTATACCAGAACATCGCTTCCTTGATTACGATTGAAGCAATTGCCGCCGACATAGCAAGATAATCTGGCAGCTCCGCCGTCTTATATGAACCGTCGATTATATTGGTTATACCGCTGTAACCTATGCCCGCACCCGTAGCAAACAGCAACACGGCAAGCAAAATCGCCGCAACGCACTCATATCTTTCGTGCCCGAACTCGTGGTCCTTATCCGCCGCCTTTGCCGAAATCTTTATGCCGATAATTACGATAACCGTAGACAGCACGTCGGAAGCGGAATGAATCGCATCCGAAACCATTGCAAGATAATGCCCAAGAAAGCCCGCAAGGAATTTGAACGCCGTCAAAAGCGTATTCATAATTATCG
>JAIDIR010000033.1 GCA_029052615.1 Clostridia bacterium
AGCGTATCGAGTGCGGTATGCACGTGCTCGCCCGCAAGCGCGAACTCAAAAATAAATAAAAAATAGTAATAAGCGAAGTAAAAATGATTTTCACTCGGCAAAATTATTTGACTACTTCGCTATTTTTCTATATAATTATAAAAGTTATAAACTATTAGTGCGCTTACCGCCTGCAAACGGGCAAGCGCGACGGTTAAAGGAGGGTTAAGATGAGCAAAGCCAAATCGGTGGTTATTACCGTTCTTCTGGCGTTAGCTGTTGCTGTTGCGGCTTTTTTCGCCGCCATCTCGTTCCCCGTTGCAAATAATGTAAAGAGATTAAATTCAATAGCAAGCAATATCCATCTGGGTGCCCGTTACTCGGGCTATGCGTACACGACCGTATATCCCGAAGGCGTTATCACTGCGGAAGAGTACGGTGGTATACTCGACGACGAAAACAAAGCGGACGCATACGAAAAGGTCGGCAGCCTCTACGTTGAAAAGGAGAAGTATTCCGATATAGAGCAGCTCAAAGCCGACGTTGCCGCCGACGCGCGCATTCTCAACAAGCGTTTCGGTCAGAAGGGTTATTCTTCCTATTCCGTGGCGGTAGAGGACGAAGTATCCGTAAAGATTTCCGTGCCCACCAATTTCACCGCAGCGGCTTATAAGTATCACGACGACAGCTCGCGCAGCGCGTCGCTTTCCGAGGCAAGCGCGGCGCTTAAAGGCATAACGGCGTACGGCGAATTGACGCTGAGAACGTCCGACGAGAGCATAGAGCTTAAGGACGCGGACGGCAATACCATCACTTACGAAAGCTCCAAAAAGGGCAAGGACAAGTGGGTCAACGTAGCCAAGACCTCCGACGGAAGCAAGACCTATTCGCTTGCGGGCGGCGACGACGCGGCGGAGTACTTTAAAAGCGTAACCAGCCGCACGGTAGGAAAAACCGCGGTAATTACCTTTAATTTCACAAAAGAGGGCAGGGAGTGGTTCAAGGAAATGACCACCCGCGCGGTATCGTCGTCCAGCCAGACGATATATTTCTTCGTCGGCGACAGACAGCTCGTCAATTTCAATTGTACCGAGGCGGGTGACCGCAGCAGCCTTACCTTACAGGCAACCGACAGCGGCACGGCTCAGAACTCGGCTATCGCAATGAATTCGGCAATAAACGGACAGGCGCTCACCCTGACCTATCAGGATATCAGCGTAAAGACTTCCTCCGCAACGGGCGGCGAAAACGCGGCGCTGTTACTGTTTATCGCAAGCATACTCGTGCTTGTCGGGCTGGTCGTACTGCTCGTAGTAAAGTATAAAAAGCTCGGCGCGGTGGTTTCGCTCATTGCGTTTGCGTTCGCGCTGATTATCGTTTACGCGCTCTGCCTGCTCAATATACAGGTAACGTTCGCGGTCGTACTGACTGCAATGCTCTGCCTTGCGCTGTTCGTAATAAGCAACGCGGTCGTGTTTGCCGAAGTTAGGAGGCTGACCGAGGGCGGCAGAACCATACAGGCTTCGATAAAGGACGCTTATAAAAACGTCATTATGACGGTTTCGGATATGCACATCGTGCTCGTAATCGTGGCAATACTGCTTGCTACGGTTGCGGCGGGTGAGGTCGCGGCGTGCGGACTTATCGCCGTAATAGGCGTGGTTGCAAGCTACGTGCTGTACTGGTTTACCAGATTTATGTGGTACGTAATCAGCTCGCCCGTAAAGGACAAGTTCAAGTTTGCCGGCTTGAAGAGGGTGGTGTACGAAGATGACTAAGTTTAAGGTTTGTTCAAAAATCCATCTGTTTATAATTATCAGCGTATTGTTTATTGCAATCGGCATGGCAATCGGAACGGTGTGCCACTTCTGCGCAAACGGCTTTTTCAACTACGGCGACGAGTTTTCGTCCTATAAGTGCGTTACCGTAACCTATCACACTTCCGAATACAAGGACGCGGATGCGATAAAACCGGTCTGCGAGGAAGCTTTAAAGGGCTTTAACGCTTACGAAGTCAGCTATTATAACGATAACAGAATGGTCGGCGAAATAGTTTACAAGTATTCCACCAAGACCGACAGCGCAAAGCTGCAGGCGGCGGTAGACGGTCTGAACGTTGCGCTCGACAAGAACCAGAGCGGTTTCAACGTGGCTTCCCTGCACGAGGCAACGGTAAACGAAGGCGGCTCGCGTGCGGTAACTTACGCGGCAATCGCGCTTGCTTCCGCGGCGGCGTTCCAGCTCATTTATTTCGTATTCCGCTATAAGCTCCGTGCGGCGTTATCCGCGCTGCTTGCGTGCGTGCACAACCTCGGCGTATTCGTTGCGCTTGCGGCAGTCACGCGCATACCCGTCGGCGCGCAGTTCATTGCGTTCGGCGCGGCGGTCGTGCTTTTAACTATGATATTGTCCTGCGTTCTCTTTGACAGAACCAGAAAGAATTTCACAAGCGAGCTATATGCCAGAACCGAAAGGACTGAGGTCGTCGATACTTCGGCGTGCGAGGTGCGCATGATAAGCTTTATCGCAATTTGCGCGCTTGCGGTTGCGGCGGTCGTATTCGGCGTATTCGCGGCTATTTCCCAGCTGTGGATAGGCGCGCTTGCTCCCTACGCACTTGCGCTTTTCGGCTTGATAGCTTGTTTCTACGGCGCATTGTTCTTTACTCCCGCAGTGCACGGAGCAATCGACGGCGTGTGTGAAAAATTTAACAAATCAACCAAGTCCAACGGCAAGGCTGCAAAGCCTGCAAAGGACAAAAATTAAACCAAATTAAAGCGGGCGGGAGTATTCCCGCCTTTTTGGTTTTTAACGGTAATTTTAAAGGAGGGTGCAAATGAAAAAGATTATTGCCGAAGCCGAGGTTACGGCGCAACAGAACGACGATATTGCCGCGCTCTCCCGAACCACGGGGCTGTGCGTGGAAACCGTGCGCATACTCTACGGCAGAGGAATAGACACCGAGGATAAAATAAAGGCGTTCATTCACCCCGGCAAGCACGCGTTTTTAAGCCCCTTTTTAATGAGCGGTATGAAGGAGGCTGTGGACCTTATAACGCGCGCCCGTCAGGAGGAATGGTCGGTAGTAGTGTACGGCGACTACGACGCGGACGGCGTGTGCGCCTCAACCATAATGTGCCGCGCGCTTGCCGACTTCGGCGTAAACGCCTGCGTGTTCGTGCCAGAACGCCGCAACGGCTACGGACTGAACGTTCAGTCCATCGACGAAATATTCGAAGAATATTTCCCTCAGCTTTTTATTACAGTCGACTGCGGTATATCCAACGCGCAGGAGGTCGAATATATAAAGGAGCAGGGTGCGGAGGTCATAGTCACCGACCACCACGAACTGCCGTCCGTCCTGCCCGACTGTATCTGCATAAACCCCAAAATCAGCGATAATTATCCTTACGACAATCTATGCGGAGCGGGCGTCGCTTTCAAGGTCGGGTGTGCGCTAAACGGTAAAAGCGCGTATCAATATCTCGACTTTGCGGCGATTGCTACGGTAGCCGACAGCGTGCCTCTCACCGGTGAAAACCGTGACATCGTTGCCGAAGGACTTAACCTGATAAATTCCAAGCCGCGCGCCAATTACTCCAACTTTTTAAAGAAAGAGGAGCGCGCTACCTCGCAGTCGCTTGCGTTTTCGGTTGCGCCCAAGATTAACGCCGCGGGCAGAATGGGCGACGCGGGCGCGGCTCTCACTCTGTTTTTATCCGACGACGACAAGGAAATTTACGACTATTCGGTCAAGCTTACGGCGTATAATCTCGAGCGGCAGAAATACTGTGACGAGCTGTATTCTTCCGCCAAGCAGATGCTTAAAGAAAAGGGCGCGAACGGCAGAGTAATCGTTCTGTGCGGCGAGGACTGGAACGCCGGTTTCGTCGGCATAGTCGCCGCGCGCCTTGCCGAAGAATATTGCCGCCCCGCGCTGTTGTTCGTCAAGAACGGCGAAGGCTACAAGGGAAGCGCGCGCAGTATCGACGGCGTAAATATTTACGAAGCGTTGCGCGCCTGCGAAAGCTTTATCGAAGAGTTCGGCGGACATTCCCAGGCGGCGGGAGTCAACGTTGCCGAAGGCAACCTCGACGGGTTGGAGGAGGCTCTGGATAAATATCTTCACGAAAATTATCCGCCCGAAGCGTTCACGCCCGCGCACTACGTCAACGGCGTTTTCAACGCGCCCGTTTCCCAGAAGTTTATCAAGGAATTAAATATGCTGGAGCCGTTCGGTGTGGGCAACCGCAAACCGCAGTTCGTCGTCGAGGCGCAGAGCTGCCGCGCACGCGCGTTAAAGGAAGGCTCGAACCACCTTTCGGTAAAGTGCGGCGGGCTCGACCTGATATTCTTTTCGGGGCTTAAATACTCCAAAATTATACGCAGCGCAATTCCCAAACGCTTTGTGTTCGACTACGGCATAACCTGTTTCAAGGGTAGGGAGCAGATAAGCGGATACCTGCGCGACGTCGTTTACAGCCCCGCAAACAGCCTTGCTGACAGGGAGAGTGTGGAGCTTAACGCGGTTTTGCTCGCCTCGGGCGAAAGAACGGACTGTAAAAGAGTGAGTAGTTCACA
>JAIDIR010000330.1 GCA_029052615.1 Clostridia bacterium
CGGCAACTACGGTAAAAGCTTCTGTTTTAAATCTGGACAGCAAAGGTACGGAAAAGACCTATTTCAAAGATTCGCTTACCGGTGCGCAGCAAGAGAAGGTTTATTTCGGCACCAACGACGGCGCCGCAGTAAAGTGGCGCGTTCTGGATACGGGTGACAATAACAAGTACGGCGGCGGCAATATGCTTCTGTGGGCTGATAAACAGATTACCACAGATATGTATAATACATATACTCAGAACCCTGACTACGCATACTGGGGCACAAGCAAGATTCGTGCAAGCCTTAACGGCGGCACGTATTACGACGCCGTATCCGACACGACGTCAATACCATCGGCAACCACCACGATAAGCGAAGCTGCCTCCTGGTATGGCAAGCTGTTCAGCGATAACGAAAAGAATTCGGTTGAAAAGACGGGAAGCTACACCACGGATAACTGGGGCTTAGATGCGTCGTCAACGGAGTGGAAGCTCAAAAAGGCGGGAATAACCGTAACCGCTACGGAAAATGATACATCGAGCTACGTATCCGGTAAGTACAACATAAACAGAATAAATTCAAGCCATCCAACGTCGCAGTACGCAGGCTACGACACGACTAACGGCACAGTAAGTGAAAGTACAGGCGACGACTATCTGATTTTGCTTGATTATTATGACGTAAATAATACGGATTTCGGCTTCCTAAATTACGCCAACATGGTTGCGGAGTTTGCAAACGGTGAAAAGCCCGCATTATATCCTTCTTCAACTTGGGACGAAGGCTCTGATTATTTTCCCACAAAATACGACGGTAAAACTAAAGATGGGGCTACCGACTATACTCCAGCAAATTGTAACGGTATAACCAGCGCCACTTTGGGCATTGAGTCTTATTTGCTGCGTAATGTAGGTCGCGAGAGCCATGCTGGATCCTTTGTGCTGCGTATACAGTCCAATTACATAGAATACGGCGGCGCTTCTACTGCACGCGGCATACGTCCTGCTTTTAATTTTAAACCGGATACGGTCGTCTATGCAACGGCGGCGGACTTATCGTCAATCAGTTCAACCTTCGCTTCGGTTGATACCGCTAAAAGCTATGACGACGGAAAGCCCGTTTACAAGTTGTACACGAAAGCGGAAGACTACGTCAAATACGGCGGCGAAGGTTCGGGCGCGCCCAAGTTAACGACGGACGGAAGCACGGTCACCGTAGAAAAGAGCGGGCAGACGGGTAAAGCCGTATTTTTGCTTGCGGATAAAAACGATACCGGTGAAGTAAAATATCAGGCAAAGACAAGTTTTTCAAACGGCAAGGCGTCGGTAACTTTGCCCTCGGGCGTAAATGCAAGCGATTACGCGGTAACGGTGCTTTTTTTAGGTACCGATAACGGCACGGAGAAGAGTGATATAGTAAAGGCAAGCTATACGGCAGAGTCGTTAACGCTTGCCGCGCCGAGCAATATTACCACGACCAAGGCTTACGACGGTACCGCCAAATCGTTAACTTACAACGACACTCAGCATACTTTAAGTTATCTTGCACCCGACTGGTATAAGCA
>JAIDIR010000331.1 GCA_029052615.1 Clostridia bacterium
GGTACCGACGAGCACGGTCAGAAGGTGGAATTGAAAGCCGCCGACAAAGGCGTTACGCCCAAACAGTTCGTCGACGACGTTGCGGGCACGATTAAGTCCATATGGGATTTGATGAACGTTTCCTACGACAAGTTTATCCGCACGACCGATAGCGACCACGAGAGGCAGGTTGCAAAAATTTTCAAGAAGTTTTACGAGCAGGGCGATATCTATAAGTCGTCTTACGAGGGGCTTTACTGCACCCCGTGCGAGAGCTTCTGGACGGAGAGCCAGCTCGTGGACGGCAAGTGCCCCGACTGCGGCAGAGAGGTCAAGCCCGCCAAGGAGGAGGCGTACTTCTTTAAGATGGGCAAGTATGCCGACAGGCTTATTAAGCACATTGTGACCCACCCCGAATTTATTCAGCCCGTTGCAAGAAAGAACGAGATGATGAACAATTTCCTGCTTGCCGACGAGTTTGCGGGCAGGAGCGACGAGGAGCTTTTAAAGGCGGTTGAAAGCGGCACGTTAAAGACCAAATTGCAGGACCTGTGCGTTTCGCGCACTTCGTTCAAGTGGGGCATACCAGTCGACTTTGACAGCCGCCACGTCGTGTACGTGTGGCTGGACGCGCTGACCAACTATATCACGGGGCTGGGCTACGACGTTGAAAGCCCCTCGCAAAAGTACAAGGATTTCTGGCGCGAGCCGGTTCATATCGTCGGCAAGGATATAGTAAGATTTCACACCATATACTGGCCAATCTTTTTGATGGCGCTGGGCGAACCGCTGCCCAAGACGGTATTCGGGCACACCTGGCTGTTGCAGGGCGGCGACAAGATGTCCAAGTCCAAGGGCAACGTTATGTATGCCGACGACCTCGTTTCGGTGTTCGGCGTGGACGCGGTGCGCTACTTCGTGATTCACGAAATGCCCTATAATTCGGACGGCATTATCACCTGGGAGCTTATGTGCGAGAGGATAAATTCCGACCTTGCAAACGTTCTTGGCAACCTCGTCAAGCGCACGGTTGCAATGACCAACAAGTATTTCGGCGGCAAGGTTGCGCCCACGGGCGTAAGCGAGAGCGTGGACGTGGAGCTTGCGCAGACAGTATGTGCGGTCAGGGATAAGATGCAGGCAAAGATGGACGAATACAAGATTGCCGACGCGCTTGACGAAATCTGGGCGCTGTTCAGAAGGGCAAACAAGTATATCGACGAAACCGCGCCCTGGGTGCTTGCTAAGGACGAGGCGAACGCGCCCCGTTTGCAGCAGATTATGTACAACCTCTGCGAGGCGATTGCGATAGGCGCGAACCTTATAAAGCCCTTTATGCCCGAAACGTGCGCAAGCATTTTGAAGGAGCTGGGCACGGGCGAAAGGGAGTACGAAAAGCTGGATAAATTCGCATTGACCCCCGCATATTGCGTGACTAACGAGCCCAAAACGCTTTTTGAGCGCGTGAATTTCGAGGATATCAAGGAAAAGATAGAAAAAATTTCCGCCGCGCAGATGGCGGAGGTTGCGCCCGTCGAGGAAGCGGAAGAGGTGCCGCAAATCACCATAGACGACTTCTTTAAGGTGCACATGCAGGTTGGCTTGGTCACCACGTGCGAGGCGGTTAAAAAGAGTAAGCTTCTGCACGAAACCATTAAGGTCGGCAACAAAACGCTGTCCGTTTTAAGCGGCATTGCAAAGTACTACACGCCCGAGGAGATGGTCGGCAAAAAGGTCATCGTCGTCACCAACCTGCCGCCCAGAGAGATGAAGGGGCTTACGTCCGAAGGTATGATTATCTGTGCGGAGGGACCCGACGGCACGCTGTCGGTCGTTTCGCCCGAAAAGGATTTGCCCGACGGCAGCTTGTTATCGTAATGTTTATTGACGTTCACTGTCATCTTGACCACGAAAATTACGGGGATATTTCCGAGCTTATCAAAAGGTGCGCGGAGAGCGGCGTGGGCAGAATTATAACCGTCGGCTTCGATTTGCCGTCCTCGCGCCTCGCCGCGGAAATTGCGGAAGGGCATGAAGGCGTTTACTTTACCGCGGGCTTTCACCCCACCGAGCTTTCGAAATATAAGGACGGCGATTTGAAAATTATTGCCGATTTGTGCGCGCATCAAAAATGCGTTGCGCTCGGTGAAATCGGGCTGGACTATCACTATCCCGACACGCAAAAGGAACTGCAGCGCGACGTTTTTATTGCCCAGCTGGAGCTTGCGGACAGGCTTAAAATGCCCGTTCAGATTCATTCGCGCGACTGCGCCGAGGATATGCTTTCCCTGCTTACGGAGCATAAGCACCTCTTGAAAAACGGCGCGCTTATGCACTGCTATTCCCATTCTACGGAGATGGCGGAGGAGTTTTTAAAGCTTGGCTTAAGCTTTTCGTTCGGCGGCGCAAGCACGTGGAAGAGCAATAAAAAGGCAAAGCGCACGCTTGCTAATCTGCCGCTTGAAAGTATTCTTACCGAGACGGACAGTCCGTATATGCCGCCTGCAAGCGCGTACGGAACTTTTCCCAATACGCCCCTTGCAATACCCGAAATTTGCAATTGCATAGCGGATATTAAGGGGTTAACGCCCGAAACCGTGCAAAAAGCGGTTATGGAAAACGCGTGCAGGCTGTTTAAAAAACTCGGCTGAAAAACCGAAAGCCGCGGCTGCAAACGCCACGGCTTTTTTAATCTTTTGTCTGGTATGCCCGCAGGTTAAACGCGGGGGTACGCTACTTAGTATCTATATTTGCGCCGCGGTTATGCGCCGCGCGCGGAGGAAGTTTATGGAAAAGGACGGACTTAAATCAACACTTGCCGGCAGCGGCTTTTCGTTCAAGAAAAAGTTCGGGCAGAACTTTATTTCGGATACCGCTTTGCTTGAACGCATCGTGCGCGGCGCGGGCGTGGATAGCGATACGACCGTAATAGAAATAGGTTGCGGCGCGGGCACGCTCACGCGCGCGCTTGCAAACTCCGCAAAAAAGGTCTACGGTTACGAGATTGACAATACGCTCCGCCCCGTGCTTTCCAAAACGCTTGCGGGGCTTGACAACGTTGAAATTATCTTCAAGGATTTCATGCGCGTGCGCATTGACGAGCTTGAAAAAACTTTGCCGGCCTATAAGGTGGTGGCAAACTTACCTTATTATATTACGACGCCGCTCATTATGGCGCTTGTCGAAAACTCGCGCAAGTGCTTGTCGCTCACGGTTATGGTGCAGGAGGAAGTGGCAATGCGGCTGTGCGCGCAGCCCGACACGCCCGACTACGGCGCGATAACGGCAAACGTCGCTTTGCGCGGAACGTGCTCTGTGCTCGAAAAGGTGGGCAGGGAGCGCTTCACGCCCAGCCCCAACGTGGACAGCGCGGTAGTGCGCATTGACCTGTGCGACAGCCGTCTGGACGTAGATGATACCGACCTCTATAAAAAGACCGTGCGCGCCGCGTTTTCTTCGCGCCGCAAGACCTTGGAAAACAATCTGGTAAACGCCTTTTCGCTGACGCGCGAACAGGCTAAAAGCGCGATAGCCGCGTGCAACCTTGCCGAGGGAATAAGGGGCGAGGCGCTTTCTCCCGAACAGTTTGCCGCCCTTTCCAAGCAGCTTAAAGTAACGCTTTCGTAATCCAAATCATATACTGTAAAAAAATTGCGACCGAAAAATTTTAATCGGTCGTCTTTTTTTGTTCTTAAATGCTTGTCCGTAGCGTATATTTAGGATAGGGTAGGCAAGGGGCTTAACCCGAAAACGGTTAAATGTAAAGGAGTACGAACTATGAATGAAGGCTTGGAATACGCACAAATGTTGGAAATACCCGTCAGCACCGTCAACGTCGTTAAAAAGAAGAGCTTGTTTGCGCGCAAGGCGAAGCCCGCGGACGATTTGAAGGATATGGTTGTAGACAGCGTGAACGAGCGCGTCGGCGACGCGTCCGCACTCTATCCGCAGGATAATATAGGCTACGTGCAGACCGAGGATCTGACCGCGCCCGTCAAGGAAAAGAAAAAGATGGGTACCGCCGGCAAGATTATTATGGCTGAAGCGGCTGCGGCGTGCCTTATTGCGGCGGGCATATTTTTGACCAACGTATTCGTGCCCAACACGGCAATTAACACCTTTATGGGCAGCCTTACCGCGGTAAAGCAGAAGGAAGCGGACTATAAGGACTTCACGCTTACCTCGGTTATAAGCGACCTTTCCGAAGCGGAAATAGCAGTCACCGACGACGGCGTTATCCACTTCACCCAGCAGGCTACGGTCTATCCCGTATGCGACGGCGAAATTTCGTCGGTTACCGAGCAGGACGGTCTTTACACGGTTAAAATCGCGCACACCTCTCAGTTCTGCAGCGTAATCACGGGGCTTGATACCGTATACGCATCGGTCGGCGAAAACGTTAAAGCCAACCTGCCTTTCGCCTACTCCAAGGGCGAGAACGAGGTCCGCGTAAGTATGTACGACGGCGAGACTTTATTAAACTGCTACACGCTGTCCGGCGCGGTGCCCGTCTGGAATTCGTGAAGGTAAAAATACATCCGCTGTTCTTTGCGACCATGTTGTTTTGTGCGCTGTTCGGCGGTCTGCCGTCGGCGCTCATTTGCCTTGTGACCGCACTCATGCACGAGAGCGGTCATATTTTTTGCGCCGCAAGAATGGGCTTTAAGTGCGAAACGGTCAAGATTATGCCATACGGAGCCGCGGCTATGTGCGACGTGGAGGGCATACGCGCGGGGGACGAAATACGCCTTGCGCTGGCGGGGCCCTTGGTCAACGCGGCGGTATGCGTTGCGCTGGCGGGGCTGTGGTGGTTTTTTCCCGAAAGCTACGCTTACACCGATACTATTATGCGGGCAAACGTCGCAATGCTTGCAGTAAACCTGTTGCCGGCGTACCCTCTGGACGGCGGCAGAGTGGCGGGGTGCGTGCTTGCAAAGCTGTTCAAAAAGCGCACGGCTTTAATAATTTTAAAGGTCGTAGCCTCGCTGTGCGCGGCGGCTTTATTCGTCGCGTTCTTCTTTTCTGGGTACAATCCAACGCTTATAATGTTCGCGCTATTCCTCGTCTGTTCGGCAATAGAAAAAGCCCCCTCGGCGGAGCTTATCAACTTCTCGTCGGAAGGCAAGCTTAAAAGGGGGATTGAGGTCAAATACGTTTTGTGCGATAAGGACCTGACGTACAAGGACGCGTTCAAGCGGCTGGACGACAAGCGCTATCTGGTGTTGCAATTGTACGATAACGGCGTAGCCGACGAAATCACGCAGGACGAACTTTACGCGCAGGCGGGTGAACATTCCTTTTACGATAAGGTGTTCGATTCCGAGCCGTCTGGCGGCTCGGACGAGGAGTGGCTTATGGGTGGGGAGAACTATTTTTCAAGGAAAGATTTGGAAAACAGTTCCACGGGCACTTTGCCTTCAACCACCGCTTTAACGCACTCCGCGCCCAGCGAAACGGCGTCGTCCACCGAGCCCGAAAGCGAGCGGTAATCGTAGTTGATGGAAAACTCCTGCTTCTTGCTTTTAAGCAGTGCGCGCGTGTACGAAAAGTGGCGCTTCAAGCAGCGTTCCACGCCCGTCACGGTGACTTCAGGCTCGACCTTGACTATGCAGTCGTACAGGGCGAAAGTCGCGCCCGTAACTCTTTCGCGCGGCAATATGTTGCGCGGTTGCGCGAACTTGCGGCTTATATAAAGCCCCAAATCGTTTTCGAACTTCATATGGGCAAGGGGCGACTTGGTGCCGTTTTCAAAGGCGTATATGGCGGGGTGAAGGGTGCAGTCCAGCGCGTAATGCGTGGCAAAACCCGCGGCGTAGCTTGCGTTTGTGTCCTTTAAAATTTCAAACAGCTCAACGGCGTTTACGCGGTGCAGTTTGCGCCCCAAGTTGGTCTGTTTAAAGTTCAGCTTATAGGCAAAAAACACGTCGCCGCCCTGCGCGCCTAGCATATACAGGGTGTGGTCGCTAATCTTGCTCTTTATATCTTTGGTGCAATTTTCAAGAATTTTCTGTGCGCATATCGCGTGGGAAAAATAATCGGGCATATTATAAGTTTTCCCGTTTACAGTAAAATAAATACTGCTGAACCAAACCCGAATATTCTCCGAAAATTTCCGTGAAGTACGCGTTGATTTTATTGCGGTCCTTAAGCGTGCCGCCGAAATCCTCGCGGTATATCTTTTCTATCCACGTGTCGACGGGAAAGCTTGCGGACTTGTGAAAGCCGAACAGGCACACGCAGTCGGCAACCTTGGGTCCCACGCCGTGGTATGAAAGTAGCTCTTTTTTGAGCGACGGCGCGTCAAGCTCTTTAAGGCGGTCAATGCCCTCGGCGGAGATGCGCTTTGCCGTTTCGACTATAAACGCGTCGCGGTAGCCCGCGCCTAAACTTTTATAGAACGCGGCGTCCTTTTGCGCAAGGCGCGCGGCGGTGGGAAAGGTGTAATACTCCTCACCCGCAAACTCGCGCTTTTCGCCGAGTTCCTTGCATATGCGGGATATAATTCCCTTGATGCGCGGAATGTTGTTGTTCTGCGAAATTATAAAGGAAAAAATCATTTCCTCGGCGTCCTGATTTAACAGCCTTATGCCCTTGCCCAGCTCGCAGGCGCGGGTAAGCACGGGCACGTTGAAACCCTTGATTTTTTGGTTAATTGCCGCATATTCCCGCCCCAAATCGAAAAATTCGTGAAAATAGTCGGGGTGTTCGCTCTCTATTACGGTCTTTTTGCCGTCCGTATAGACGTAGCAAGCTTTGTCCGTAGTAAAGACTTTATAACCTTCCTTAAACGGCTCGAAGCGGAAAATCTGTCCGCACTCCAATACGTCGCGCGGATTAAAATAAGTGGAATCGAAATCAATCTTTTGCATAAAAAATACAGCCTCTTTACAAGGCTGTATTTTATCATTTTTTAAGTTCCGTGTCAATCTTTAAACGTCACTTCAACCGAGCCTGCCGAAAGGTCCACGTCAATCTTTTTGCCCGCAACGGTTCCCGACTGATTTACGAGATTGCAGCTTCCCGCCGACTTGTCAACCGAAATCGAATACTCGCTCTTGTTGCCTATGACCGACAACTTTGCCGAGCCGGCCGAAAGGTCTATATCGATATCGTTGCACAATACGTCGCTAATATTCGCAACGCCTGCCGAAAGGCGGACGTCCAGAGCGGAGCACTCCGCACCGCCGATAGATATCTTTCCTGCCGAGAGGTGGGTTATCAGCTCTCCGCATTTAAGGTTGCCCGCCGTCGTCGAGCCTGCCGACATACTTATGCGGACGTCGCCGTATTCGCCGCTTGCAACCGTGGCCGCGCCCGCGGACAAATCCAGCTTCAGATCCATAACCTTGCCGTTCGGCACCTTGACGGTAACGGTGGGAATATCGTTCCAGCCGAACCAGTTGAAGTGCAAGCGGTTTACGGGTTTTACT
>JAIDIR010000332.1 GCA_029052615.1 Clostridia bacterium
AGATTATAAAGAATTATTAGTAAAATATGAACAAGAAGTTAAAGAAAGAAACGAAGACAAAGAAATTATTAAAACCGATATACATACGCGCATACTTTCGCAACCGATAAACGGGCGGACGAGCGCGAAGGCAAAAGCCGCTGCGGCTAAGGCGGCGAAGAAAAGAAAAATTGCAATTTCCCTTGCGGTAATCTTTTCCGTACTGATAATCGGCGGAACAATTCTGGGCACGCTTCTGCCAAACTTACTATAAAAAAAAGAGCGCTGGAATTCAGCGCTCTTTTTTGTTGTACTTTTGGTTAAGCTCGTCTATTTTGTCTATGTCGGTAGCATCGTTATGCACTATGGGCTTCCACTCCACCTTGGTAAACAGAGCAACCAGCGTTATGGGCATATTCAGAAGGTCGAAAAGCGGGAACGCGAACATATACAAAATCTTTTTTGCGGGGTGGCAGACTATGCGCTTCCACTCGCATATCACCACGGGAATGACCTGAATAAAGGTGACTATATAAAGCTGTATTATTGATTTTGCAACCGCAATTCCAAGGTTTGCAAACGCGGTGCCCACTGGCGTATCGGTAATTATGCTTACGCTCATTATTGCGGCGTAATACGCAATCTGCCAAATGAACAGAATGAGCGCCGAGGGGAATATCTGCCAGAACAAATCGTAGTAAGTAAACTTGCGCTGGAAAGCGTTCTGGTCGGTGCGCCCTTCCGCCTTTCTTCTGTTCCTGCTTTCGGGCGTCAAAAAGGCTTTGAAAATTTTGCCCAGATGGGACGTGAAGGTGAGTAAAATACCCTTAGCCCAGCGGACGCGCTGACGCCACATGGTCTTTACGTCGGTAGGCTGCTCGTCGAAAAATTCCGCGTCCTGACAGAAAACTATCTGATAGCCGTTTAAAATGCTGTCGGCGGAAAACTCGATATCCTCGGTAATGAGTTCCCAGCGCCAGCCGTCTTTAAGAATTTCGCTTGCCACCAAAAAGCCCGTGCCCGTTACCGTACAGGAAAAATTGAACTTGCTGCGCGGTATGTGCAGGGTGCGGCTGTTCCTGTACTGGTGGTAACCGTAGCTTGCCGAAATGATATTGGTATCGAAGTTCTTTACGTTTCTGTACGAGGTTACGATTTTGTTTCCGTTGTCGAACGCCTTGTTCATTTCGTAAACGAAGTCGTGCGCCAGAAGGTTGTCCGCGTCGAAGACGAAGTAGCCGTCGAACGCAAGCATACCGTAATCTCTTTGAATATTTTCCGTGAGGAATTTAAGCGCGTAGCCCTTGCCTATCTGCCTGTCGTTGAAACGCTCGTACACGATGCAGCCGAGCTGACGGCAGACCTCCGCCGTGTCGTCCGTGCAGTTATCAGCAACCACGAAAACGGTCAGCTTGTCGGCGGGATAATTCTGCTTTAAAATGCTTTCAATAAGCTTGCCTATTACCTTGCTTTCGTTGCGCGCGGCAATCAGAAAGGCGTATGTATGCTCGTTTTTCGCCTCGGTATACTTTACCCGCAAAAACAGCCCCACTATCAGATAGACCGTTCTGTACAGCAGAAACAAACCGAACAGCGCGGTTATTACGGTGTTGATAAAATTTATTATATCCGCCGCAGATAGGTGGGCGTAATCATAAGTAAATAAATCTAACATACGGTCTTTGGTTAAATGAGCTTTATGTATTCCGACAGGCTTAAACAGCGCGCGTCGGTCTTGTAGATAAGGTATTCCTTTAACAGTTTAAGGGCGCGCTTTTTGCCGTCCTCGGTCACTTCGCACTCCGCTTTGCCGTCCGCCGCGCAAAGCGTTTTGAAGGTGCTTCCGCTTGCGCCTGCACCCGCGCCGCATTCCCAGCACAGGAACGTGCCCGTATCCAGATTGAAGCGCAGCTTTTCGGCATCGGTGAGATTTGCGCCGCACTGCGGACAGTGGTTAAGCGAAACGCCGTAGCCCGCGCCCCTTAATGCGGCAAGAAGAAATTTAACGAGAGCAAGCCCCTCGTCGCCCGAACACATCCCGGAAAGCGCCCTTACGCAGTCGGAAAACAGCGCGCCGCTTTCGTCGCCTTCATAGGTCAAAGCGATTGCCGTTTCGCACACGGCGCAGGCGGCGTAAAATTTGTTTACGTCGGTGCGCAGCTCGTAAAAGCTTTCGCACTCGCTTGCCTGCGTAACGGTGTATCTGCCGCCGCGCTCGGCAAGAATATATTCCGCAAAACAAAAGGGCTGGGCGGCAAATTTAAGCTTTGCGCCCGCCTTTTTAACTCCCTTTATGCCAGCGGTTATTTTGCCCCGCTCGGCAGTTAAAAGGGTGAGTATTTTATCGTTGTCCAGATAGTCGGTTGCGCGCAGCATAAGCGCGTTGACCTTTACGTTATCCATAAAAAAATTTACTTGTTACCTTTCAATTCTTTATACAGCATATAGTAACTTACGGAGCCCGTCTTTTCGAACATTTTCCAGGCAAGCTCGGCAGCGTCGTTATCCCTTTCCCGCATAGCGCCCTCCTTTTACAAATAGGGTGTGCGGCTTTTTGAAAATTATTACGGTTTATTTTTGCCGTAGCCGAAGCTTTCCATAAGCGAGGGGCGGTCGCGCCAGTCCTCCTTGACCTTGACGTAGGTCGTTAAGAACACCTTCTCGCCCAAAAACTTTTCCATATCCTTGCGCGCAAACGAGCTTACTTCCTTTAGCGCCGCGCCCTGTTTGCCGATTAGTATCGCCTTGTGGTTGGACTTTTCGCACACGATATCAAGGTTAATATCGTAAACACCGTTTTCCTGTTTTTCGAAAGTATTTATGATTATCGCAACGCCGTGCGGAATTTCCTTGTCGAACTTTAAAAGAATTTTTTCGCGCATAATTTCGGCAATCATAAACCTTTCGCTCTTGTCAGAAACTATGTCGTCCTCTATGACCTTACCGCCGTCGGGAAGCTTGTCCACGATTGCCGCAACCAGCTTTTTAAGGTTTATGCCCTTGCGAGCGGAAACGGGGTAAACGTCGCACTCCACCCCCTCCTCATAAAGTCTTTTAACGTCCGCGGGGATATTTTCGCGCGGCATAATATCTATCTTGGTGTAGGCGATTATTACGGGGATTTTGCCCTCCGAAAAGCGCTTCATAAGCTCTATATCGCTGTCGGTAAGCCCCGCGTGACCGTCGTGAACGTACACTATTAAATCAACGCCCTTTGCCGTCGTTTCCGCCGTCTTGGACATCATTTGCGACAGCGCGTTTTTAGCCCTGTATATGCCGGGGGTATCGACGAAAACTATCTGATAGTCGGGCTCGGTTATTATGCCCATAATCGCGTCGCGCGTGGTCTGCGGCTTGGGCGAAACTATAGCCACCTTTTCGCCTACCAAAACGTTTACGAGCGTCGATTTGCCCGCGTTGGCTTTGCCTATTAAAGCTACGTATCCGCTCTTCATTCAATCCCTCGTCAGATGCATTTTTGCAAGCACCTTTTCTTCCATTGCGCGCATTACGGGCTTGTCCTCCTCGGTCATATGGTCGTAGCCCAACAGGTGGCACACACCGTGCGCGGCAAGATAATTAAGCTCCCTTTCGTAAGGGTGACCGTATTCCTCCGCCTGCTCTTTGGCAACCTCGGTACAGATTGCAATCGAGCCCAAAAACAGCACGCCGTCCCCGTCTACGTCAAAGGGAAAGTCCTTTGCCTTAAGCTCCTTTCCGCATATGCCGTCCAGCGTGGGGAAAGATAATACGTCGGTCGCCTTGTCGTTTTTGCGGAACTCGTTGTTGAGCCGCCGTATCTCCTGCTTGTCCGTAAAAATAATTTCCAGCGCAAGCGGACAGTCGGCGGCAACCTCGCCGCCGAACGCCTGAGCAAGCGCTGAAAAATCGTATTCTTCGCAATATATATCCAACTTCGTCATTATTTCCGCCGTCAGTTCTTCTTGCCGATTTTGATTTTGGGATAGGCAATTCTGGAATGGTAAACGCCCGAAAGCGACTGGGCTATGGTGCGGCTTATAATGGTTAAATCGCGCATCGTTATGTTACAGTCGACGAACTGGTCAAGGTTGATACGCTCTTCGATAAGGCTGCCGACGAGCGCCTCGATATTGGCGGGCGTTCTGTTTGCAAGCGAGCGCGTTGCCGCCTCCGCCGCGTCGACTATCATTATAATAGCCGCTATTCTCGTCTGGGGAACGGGTCCCACGTAGGAATAGTTTGCCATACTTATTTCGCCGTCGGTCATCTTAAGCGCCTTGGCGTAGAAATATTTTATGGGCAGCGTGCCGTGGTGCTGAATGGCAACGTCGGCAAGGAATTCGGGCAGATGCTGCTTCTTTATAAGCCTTGCGCCGTCGCGAGTGTGCGAACGGATTATGTCCGCCGAAAGCTCGGGCGAAAGCTCGTTATGCATATTGTAGTCGGTCTGGTTTTCGGTGAACATATCGGGCTTGACGATTTTGCCCACGTCGTGATAGTAAGCCGCCGCACGCGTAAGTTCGCTGTCCTCCCCTATCGCGTTGGCGCACGCCTCGGCAAGCTGGGATACGACGACCGAATGGTTAAACGTACCGGGCGCCACCTGCTTGAGCTTTTTCATAAGCGGCGCGGTGGGCGCGGTTATTTCGCGCAGACGGAATACGGTCAGCTCCGCAAACATCAGCTCGAAAAGCGGTAACAGCACCATAAACAGCAGCGTGCTGAACAGTGCGCCGAGCGCGCCGTAGCCGAGCAATATCCACTCGAAAGTACCGCTCTGCGTGAACAGAATTTCCATTATGCCTATTATAAGTTCGATAGGCACGAGCAGTACGAACACAATCATAATGCTCTGTAATCTGGTCTTAATCTTGTGTGAAATGAATACGACCATCGTACCCGCGCAGAAGGTGATTAAAAGTCCCGCGCTGTACTGCCACATCTCGGCGGAAACCGCCTCGACGAGGTTGATATTGATATCCATTATGAATATCAGAATGGTGTTGATTATATTTAAAAACATTGCCTGGCGCCTGCCCAGAAGGGTTGCGCACATTATGGCAAAGAAGCCGAACGGACGGGCGTGAGCGTCGATATATTTGCCGAACACGAAGTTCAAAAACAGCGACAGATCGAGAAGCGCGAACGTTTCGATAAGCCTTATAATATTGGCTAAAATTTCGCTGCTTTCGAAGTACAGATATCCGTATGTAAGTACGGACAAAAAGATTACCGTTGCAACGACGAAAACAACTTTGCTGGGATTATTTAATATATAATCTATTGCGTGGGTCGTCTGATTGAGCTCGATCATAAGGAAGGCTATCGCCAACAATATGATAACGTTGAGCGCGAACATCAGCAATCCCAGCCACGCCGCCTTTTTAGTCAGTCTGGTTTTCAATTTTATTTCTCCCGACGCTCTCCTTGTCGTAAGCGCGCACTATGCGCATAACCAACGTATTGCGGACAACGTCTTTATCAGTAAGATTTATTACGGAAATGCCCTCCACCTCTTTAAGCAAGCCCGTCGCGTGGATAAGTCCGCTCCTCTTGCCCTCGGGCAAATCGATTTGCGAAGCGTCTCCCGTTATGACCATCTTGCTTCCGTCACCTAAACGGGTGAGGAACATTTTCATCTGCTCTTTGGTAGTGTTCTGGGCTTCGTCCAGTATTATGAACGCGTTGGAAAGCGTGCGGCCGCGCATATACGCAAGCGGAGCAATTTCAATTGCGCCCCTTTCCATAAGCTTGGTGTAACTCTCCACGCCCAGCATTTCCTGCAACGCGTCGTAAAGCGGACGTAAGTAGGGGTCTACCTTTGTCTGCAAATCGCCGGGAAGAAAGCCCAGCTTTTCGCCTGCCTCCACCGCAGGACGCGTTAAAATTATCTTTTCCGCCTGCTTCTGCTTCATTGCCTGCACCGCAAGGCATACCGCAAGATAGGTCTTGCCCGTACCCGCGGGACCGACGCCGAAAACGACGGTGTTTTTCTTTATTGCGTCGACGTAGGCTTTCTGCCCCACCGTCTTGCATTTTATCGGTTTGCCGCGGAAGGTCACCCCCACCGTGCCAGACGAAAGTTTGGTAATATCCGAAGCCCTGCCTTCCTTGGCAAGCTCTATGCAGTAAACCGTTCTTCCGTTGTCCACGCGCTCGCCGTTTTCGGCAAGCACTAAAAGGTTTTTAACGACCTCCTTGGCGATATGCACGTTCTCGTCCGGACCGGAGATAATAATATCCAGCTGGTCGACGCGGCAGACGACTTTAAGCTCGCGCGAAATGGCGCTTAAATTTTCGTCAAACGTGCCCAGTACTTTTGAAAGCTCGTCGATATTCGCGGCGGTTACTCTTCTTTCGATATCCAAAAAACACCTCTTCGGTTTATTCCATATTTATGGCGACCGTTTCTATGTACGAAAAAGTCACGTCGTATCTGACTCCGCCGTCGTAGGGCGCAACCGTGTAGCTGCTTGAAACTATTCTGTCCGAATAGAGAGCCGCGGCTTTTAACGCCTCTTCCGTGTTTTCCTCGCTCTCCTTGTCGTAATAGAGCGACAGACTTGCGCTTGCCGTGATTTCGGCAAACCCGACGGCAAGGCAGGGATTGCTTTCGCCCTCCTCGGTCAGCTCGTACGCGCCTATGAGAACGTCGCCCGCGTTTACCTTATCGCCCGGCGCCCTTTCCGCCGTGCCGCAGATTGCGACTATGCGGTAAACCTCGCCCGAAACGCCCGCCTTGAGCGGCTGGTAATTGACCCTGGCGGTATGCTCCTCCTCGGTGCGTACGTCTATTATAAGATATGCACCTTCGCGCTGAACGGAGCAGAAATTGACGTCCGGCAGGGCTAAAATTTTTGCCTGCATCAAAGGAGAGTCAAGCTTTGTGCAAAGCGACCACTCCCGCGCGCCGCACTCCTTTGCGATGGAAATTATCTGTCCGCTTAAATAAGAGCCGTTGCCGGTTACCTTTATGCGCATTACGACGTTGCTCGAAAGGACTGCCGCAACCGTAAAAACGAACGCGCCGATTACCAGACCGAACCTTCTTTTCAAGAAGGTAATTGCCCGCGTTTTGGGGCTGTGCCGCTTTACGGTTACATTATAACACGGGTGTGAGAAAATTGCAAAAACTTTTTCCGAATATTCTTGCAACACGCCGAAAGTGAGCGTTGAACCGTGTTTTTTAAGCTTAAATACCGCAATATTGGCTTTAGTCAGCTTTTTTAAAGCCGTTTCGGGCGTACTGGTGATTGAAAATTCGACGATATTATTCAAAGCTTACCCCCGAAATATTACCGCGAACCAGTAAATCCTGCTGAAAATACTTGTCTATTATAAGCTTTTCGCCCACTACTGTCAACCGCATCTTGTTGAGCGATAGTACTATGCGCTCGGGCGAGTAGTCCTCCACGCGCTTTACCGACTTGAAATATCCGCCGAACGAGGGAATTACCGTGAACGACTTATCCAGATCCGCGCCCGCTTCCCTTAAAATCTGCTGCAAAAGTTTCATATGATAGTTTATGCTTAATCGGCGGTAAATATTAAAGCGCGCGGCTTTTAAAAAGCCGCGCGCCTTATTTG
>JAIDIR010000333.1 GCA_029052615.1 Clostridia bacterium
AATCTGCGCGTATGCAAAACTTTTTATTTCGTTTGACAAAATACGCGTTTGATTGTTACAATTAAAATGCGAAAATTTTTAAAATCGGAGTTTAACTTATGTCGGCAGCGGCAGTAATGATGATTATAAACAGTATGTTTCTCATTCTCGGCGGAATAGTCGTATTCATGCTGGGAATGGAAATGATGGGCTCCAACCTCGAAAAGGCTGCGGGCAAAAACATACGTAAGCTGATGTCCAAGGCGGCTAAAAACCGCTTTACCGGCGTAGGTACGGGCGCCGCGGTCACCGCCCTCGTCAACAGCTCGGCGGCAACCACGGTCATGATAGTCGGCTTCGTTAACGTCGGGCTTATGACCCTTACGCAGGCGGCTTCGGTTATTATGGGTGCGAACATAGGTACGACCATTTCGGCTTTCATAATGGCGCTTTCGTCGTCGGGCAGCTCGTACTTTTCGGTCACTGCGGTTTTCGCTCTCATCGCTTTCGCGGGCTTCGTGGTAACGCTCGTAAGCAAGCAAGATAAAGTCAAACGTATCGGTCACATATTAGAGGGTATAGGCGTAATTTTCATAGGTCTGAACGTTATGTCGGGTGCGGTTTCCGCAATGCTCGCCAAGGACGAAATAAGCGGTGCCGTGCAGAACGTGTTTATCGGCATAGGCTACGGCAAGGAAACTTTAACCTGGGAAATTATAGTGCTGTTCATTTTGGGCGTGGTTTTAACGGCGCTCATGCAGTCGTCGGCGGCGCTCACAGCAATAGTCATTTCGCTTGCAAGCCAGAACCTTATAACCCTGCAGATGGCAATGTGCATAATTCTCGGCGCCAACGTCGGAACGTGCTTGACCTCGCTCATTTCCTCATTCGGCGCTACGGTAAACGCAAAGCGCGCGGCGGCGGTGCATCTTTTATTCAACGTCGCGGGCTGTTTGATATTTATCTTCCCCGTCGCGTTTGCGGGCAAGTATATTGCCAAGTTTTTAAATTCGTTTATCGGCAGCACGGAATGGCAGATAGCCATCTTCCATATGTTCTTCAACATAGTCACCACGCTGCTGCTGTTGCCTTTCTTAAAATATCTCGTCAAGCTTGCGTGCATTCTCGTTCCCGATAAAAAGACGGGCAAGCAGGAGGGCACGCAGGATATCCTCGACGAGCGTCTGTTAAAGACCCCCGCAATCGCCGTGGGTCAGGCGCGCAGGGAAATACTGCGCATGGGCAACCTTGCGTTCACCAACTACAAAAGGTCGCTGGATATGCTGCTTTCGGGCAAGATGGACGGCAAGGAACAGTTCGACGAAACCGAGCGCCAGATTAACGAAATGAACAAGCATATTACGCAGTTCCTCATAAAACTTTCCTCTATGGAAATTTCCGAAACGGACGAAAAGAAGGTATCGTCCTTCTACCACGTAACTTCGGATATGGAAAGAATAGGCGACTACGCCGAAAATATCACCGAGTACGCCGAAAGGCTTACCGTAACCGACGCGAAATTTTCCGAACACGCCGTCGAGGAAATCATGCAGATGGATATGCATTTGACCGAGCTTTACAAGAACGTGGAGCTTGCGTTTGCCGACCACGACCTGAGATATATGTCCAAGATCGAGGAGGAAGAGGAAGCGACCGACGCAATGTGCAAGACCATGCAGCAGTCGCACATCAGGCGCACGGACGAGGGCAGATGCAACCCCGAAACGGGTGCCGTGTTCTTGCAGCTTGCCGTCAATATGGAGCGTATCGGCGACCATATGTTCAATATCGCAAACTCGGTTAAATCGTACGTCGGCAACTCCGCAAACAATTAAAATTTTTCGCACTAATTTTTTAAAAGGGCGCAAAAACGGTTGACAAAGGTAGGGGTATCTTATAGAATAATAAAGCTTAGCGAAAGCGGTAGCTTTATCGCGGGGTAGAGCAGCCAGGTAGCTCGTCGGGCTCATAACCCGGAGGTCGCGAGGTTCGAATCCCGCCCCCGCAACCATAATTTTCCCGCTTTCGCTTTTGTATGGCGACGTAGCTTAGTTGGTCTATAGCGGCCGGTTCATACCCGGCAGGTCGGCGGTTCGAATCCACCCGTCGCTACCACGTAAATAACAATTCTGTAAAACAGATTTTTATACATAAAACTAAATTTAAGGCCCCTTGGTCAAGCGGTTAAGACATCACCCTTTCACGGTGGTAACATGGGTTCGATTCCCGTAGGGGTCACCAACGGAACGCGGCTGGCGCATTATGCGCCAGCCGCTTTACCATTTTGCCACCAAAATGTAAATCCGTTGGCGACCCCTACGGTTGCGAAAAACCAGAGCGGTTCGAAGATTGCTTTGCAATCGCAAGCCGAGGGGACCCCTTCGGGGTGTCGGCTTATTCCCGTAGCTCCATTGCTTGCAACGGCACGAGGAGTAGCCGCAGTATTCACATAGGGTTTAATTTAAATATCTACCGTTTTTATATTGACTTATCCAAAATTATAGTATAGAATTATTAATGAATAAATATTCATTCATAAATAGGAGATGTAATTATGCCGAAAACACCCGAAAGATGTCAAGAGATACGAGAGGAAACACGAAAGAAAATCTTGCACGATGCCATGCTTTACTTTGCAAGAAACGGCTTTGCCGGTACGAAGATAAGCGACCTTGCGGACTATATAGGTATAGGGCAAGGCACAATGTACATTTACTTTAAATCAAAGGAAGAATTGTTTAAAGAAATTTTTGCTGTTTGCAATAATGACAAAGAAATTAGAGATTTGAAAACGTTATCGCGCTTGCCCATTTCCGCAAAAAAGAAAATCAATAAACTATCGGAAACGGTAATTGCAAAACTGGAACAGGACGAAAATTATGCGGCTAAGATTACTTTAACTACTCAGGTTCTTTTTGAGCAAAATAATTTTATTTCCGAAAGCACTACCTATCAATCTGAAATATACAAGTACACGGCAAAAATAGTGGAGCAGGGGCAAAAAGAAAAAAGTGTCGTTGGTGGTTCTTCAATGAAACTTGCGGATTTTTATTGGAGTGTTGTTTATCTTTACGCATTAAAGAAACTGTTTACAACAAAATACGAAACGATTACCGTTGACGATTTGCAAAGAGTTTTATTAAAGGACGACAATTAAAATGAGTGGAAAAGCATTAAAAATATTCAAAATCTGTTTTTCTCTTGTCATAGCCTTCGTGCTTGTGTTTACTTCATTATTTACATATCGTGAACATTTTGCAGAAACGTATGAACTTACTTTTTTAAGCAGTTTTATTGTGGGTATTTTCTTTGTCGCTTGCGCCGTTTGTTTAATTTTTAATAAGCGCATACCTCAAATATTATATCTTTGCGCGACAATTTTATTGTTGATAGTGTTTTTTGTATGTATTGCATTTTCTAACCAATTTCAAATGAACGGAGGCTTTGCGTTTTTACATATAGTAAATCCTTTGCTTGTGTTGTTGTATTATCTTTTTTTGTGTAATCTTACTAAAACGACAGTAAAATTAGTTCCTGTGGTTGCTGTATTTCCATTATTGAATTAGCATTTGTATTGGTTTTTGGCACGGTAACGGGAAACTATATTTACTTTTTTATGAATTTTGAAAAAGTCGGCGTTTGGTATTCTGTGTTGTTTATTTTCGTAATTTTAGCCGGAATATTCGTATTGGGTTTTGCACTTTATTATTCAAATAGACTTATTCAAAAGCTTATATGCAAGCAAGATATAAACCGAAAAGGTTAGACGTTTTTCTATCGCAAGTTAAACACCACGGGCGGCAGCTGAAGCTGTCGCCCGTCTTGCCTTGGTGCTGATGACAGGATTTGAACCTGCACGCTTCGCAGCAATGGATTCTAAGTCCATCTTGTCTGCCAATTCCAACACATCAGCTAAAAATAAATCGTACTCCTATTTTAAAATATAAGCGAAAAAAAGTCAATGCAAATCACTTTCAAAAACGCCCGCGCTATGATATTATATTTTCATGATTCATTCAATGGGCGGCGGCGTGATACGCGAATACGACAATCTTATATACGTTTTCGTGCAAATAGAGGACGGGTTGGACAAGGGCGTAAAACGGTGGTATATATCCCCGTTCGTTCTGATAAAGGTTGGTGACAGGGTGGAAGTGGAGTGCGGCACGAAAACGGCTTTTGCCACCGTGCTGCGCGTTGAAAACGTGACCGCGCAGACCGCGCCGTTCCCCGTCAACCGCACCCGCGAAATACTGCGCATAGTGTTATGACTTGCGCGCGCGTCATTTCACTTGACTTGAATAACGCGCGGGTAGTATAATAGTTTGCAGTATTGACGAGCGAGGACAGGGCATGGGGCTTAAAGCTATCGGCGAATACGTCGAAAATAATAAAGTCACGCGCATTTTAAGGCGCGCTCTTTCTTCATACTTTTTCCCTCTGGTAACCGCGTGCGTATCCGTTGCCTGCTATTACCTGGGGTGGGATATCGTCACGATTTGGTATATGTGCATATGCGGCACTGCGATTATGGTCTGCTGTAAGGACGTTACGCCCGTAATATGCGTATTGCTTTTCTTAAATATTTTGGTGTCGCTGAAACACAGCCCCGCGTATATGGGCGCGGCATCGGACTATTTTATCCGCCCCGCAATACTCGGGCAGGAGATAGTCGCGGTGGCGTTTTTGGTCGGTTCGGTTATATTCCGTCTGGTCACGGGCATAATCAACCGCCGCTTCAAGCTGACGCCTATGTTTTTCGGTATGGTTGCGCTGTGCGTCGCGTTTGCGTTCAGCGGACTGTTCTCAACGCGCTATACGCCGCTCAATTTATTGTACGGTCTGGCGCTTTCGGCAACCATTCTCGGTATTTTTACTTTCTTTTGCGGCAATATACAGATTGACGAAAAAACTTTTATACGAATTGCCTTCTACCTGGTCGCGCTGTTCGGGGCGGTTGCTTTCGAGCTGCTGATTGCCTATTGCACCTACGACGGGCTTATAGTCGACGGCAAGGTCGTAAGGGCGTTGCTGTACTTCGGGTGGGGCACGTATAACCAGATGGGTATGCTGCTCACGCTGACGCTTCCCGCCTGGTTCTATCTTGCAGGCAAGTATAAGTACGGTGTTGCGTATCTTGCAGGCGCGATTTTTAATCTCTTAACCTGCTATCTGTGTTTTTCCCGTCAGGCAATGATTATGGGCTCGGTGATATTCGCCGCGTGCTGCGTGTGGCTGCTTATTCGGGATAAGGGCAAAAAGAGAATTATAGACGCTTCGGTTATAGGCGGCGTGCTGGTTATTGCCGCGATAGTTATGGGCGCTATGCACAAGGACGTTGCCTATTTCTTTTCGTCGTTCTGGGACAGTCTGGAAACGGGCAGCGGCAGAATAGCTTTGTGGAAGGACGGACTGAGGAATTTTTTAAGTAAACCGGTTTTCGGCGTTGGCTTTTACAAGCCATCGGCGGCGTACGGCGAAGTGGGATATTTCGGTGATAACCTTTCCTATTCCATACCGCGCATGTGTCACAACACTATATTCCAGATAGTCAGTGCGTGCGGTCTTTGCGGGCTTATTACGTACGTTATTCACAGAACGCAGACGGTCATTTCACTTATAAATAACGTAACTCACGAAAGGCTGTTTATTGCAATGACGATGGCTGCGCTGTTGCTGGTATGCCTTTTGGATAATCACATTTTCTATTTTTTACCGACGATCGTTTACGCCGTGCTTTTGGCGCTTCTGTCCGTCACGGAAAAAAAGAGCGTCGCGAAAAATACGGAAACGATATAAAAATTCCAGTTTAATCAACGGAGGTCACAATGGAAGAAGAGAACGGCTTATCTTTTATGGATATTCTTAAAGTCATCTTTAAGAGAATTTGGTGGGTGCTCGGCGCAACGGCGGCGTGCCTTTTAATCGTCGTGCTTATAGCCCAGCTGTGGTACAACAAGCGCGAACAGTACTTTTCGGTTAATTACGAAATAGTTTATCCCGACAGCTCAAACGGCAAATATCCCGACGGAAGCGACCTTCTGGCTTCGGATGCGATTTCGCTTGCCACGCTCACGTCCATTAAGGACGGCGCTTATTCTGCGGAGGATCCCGACGAGTTCAAGAATATCGACGTTGAAAAGATGCTCTCCGAGGACGATATATCAATCTCCGAAAACGTTGCGCAGACCGCGGGCGGCTCAATTAAGAGGACGTACACGCTCACCGTTTCGGCTAAATATTTTTCAAGCGACGCTCAGGCGGTAACCTTTATCCGCACGGTTGCCGCATACCCCGTAAAGCGCGTTAACTCGATTATCGACACCAAGGAATACGGACTGTATTTCTCGGTATACGAGGCGGCAAAGTCCTACGATGCAAAGATAGAGGCGCTCGCTTCGCAGAAGACCTATCTCGAAAACGAGTATGACAAGCTTAAAAATTACGGCAGCACGGTGGAAGTCAATCTTGCTTCCCTGCACAATATTTTCACTACCGAACAGCGTCAGGCGCTTACGGACAGCATAACCGCCAACTATTACGTTTTCGATACGGAAGGCTATAAGGTCAACGCGGAAACGCGCAAGGTTGCGCTTGACAAGCAGATTGCAGATAACGTAAAGATAATCGAGGCGGAGGAGGCAAAGCGCGGCGACAGCAATCCCAACGAGGCTAACACCAACCCCTACGACCAGATTATTGCGGAGCTTACGCGCACGAATGCGGAATTAGCTAACGAAAGCAAAACTATCGAAAAGACGATTGAGGCAATCGAAAGTTACACGAAGGACGACACGGCCGAATACAAGGCAAAGCAGGCGTTCGACGCGCAGCTTGAAAAATACCGCAGCGACCTTGCAACCGCAACCGAGGCGCTCAAAGCGGTAAGCAAGAATATATACGGCGGAAATTCGCGCATAATCTTCTCCAACAACAGGATAAAGAGACAGGGCGGATTGGGCGCAATTATCTCGGCATTGCTCGGCGCGGTTATCGGACTGCTCGTTTCGGCTGTAGTCGTATGCATTATCGATTTGCCCAAGTACAAGAAGCAGAAGCTTGCAAAGGCAGGCGCGGCGGAAGTGGAAGCGGAGGTTGAGCCCGAACCCGAAACGGCGGAAGCGGCTGAACCTCAGGCAACCGAAGATAAGAGCAAAAACGACTGAACGTGACAAAATAAAACAAAAAAGAGCATCCGCGTTTGCGGGTGCTTCTTGTATGCGGAAAAATTCCTGCGGGAAATGGCTTGCAATACGCGCGGCAATATATTAAAATAAAGACTGTGAGGAAGCAATGAAGAAATTCGCATTGACACCGAAAAATATAATTTTCGCCGTATTCGTTGCGGTCGAAATTATCATATATATAATTTTCAACGTGCTTGCGGCAATTCATCCGGGCGACCCCGTTTATATAAAATACGCGGGCATAGTGCTTTGCCTGGTCGTGTCCGCCGTAATGATCTGGTTTTACAGGGACAGGGA
>JAIDIR010000334.1 GCA_029052615.1 Clostridia bacterium
CGCTCACAGTATAAACTATGAGCGTTGATTTGTTTTAATGCTTTAAACAACTTACCTTACGAGCGTTAAGGTTGCCTTCTCTCCATTTACCGATAATTCTTTTGTGAAACCGTTTGCCGTACCTTCAATTACTTTTTCTGCCAGTACGGACGAAGCGAACGAGCCGCCGCGCAGAATTTTAAGCACTCTGCCCTCCGCGGTGAAGTAAATTTCAATGCGGTCGGTGACCTCGAAGCCCGCTTCCTTGCGCATATTCTGTATCTTGGAAATGAGCTCGCGCTCCACGCCCTCGTCGATAAGATCTTCGGTGAGCGCGGTATCCAGCGCTACGGTTATGCCCTTATCGGCAGCCGCAACGTAGCCCTTTGCGCTTTCGGTTAAAATCTGCAAGTCCTCTTCAAAAAGGGAAACTTCCAGATCGGGAATTTCATAAGTGCCGCCGTTCTTGACCGCCGCAACCACTTCCTCGGCGTTGCAGTTTGCTAAAAATGCGGAAATCGCACCCAGCTTTTTGCCGTACTTGGGTCCTAAAGTTTTGAGCTGAGGCTTTAATTTATAGCTGATATACTTGCCTGCGTCGTCCGCCTTTTCAAGCGACTTGACGTTGAGTTCGTCCAATATTATTGCCTTTTCCTCTTCGGACAGCGCCAGGTCGCGCGCGGTGACAACCACCATCTTTGCAAGCGGCTGACGGTTTTTGACGTTGCCCGCGTTGCGCGCCGCTCTGCCCAGAACGACGATGTCGGTAACGCCGTCCATTGCCCTTTCAAGGTCCTTATCAATAGCCTTTTCGTCGGCAACGGGGAAGGAACAAAGGTGCACGGACTTCGGCTCGCCCGCAAAGAATTGCGGCACTAAATTCTGATAAATCATCTCCGAAATGAAGGGCGTGTACGGTGCGGAAATTTTGGCAAGCGTAATGAGGCAGGTGTACAGCGTGGTGTAAGCCGCCGCCTTGTCCTCGGTCATTTCGCTGCCCCAATAGCGTTCTCTGCCGCGGCGTATATACCAGTTGGAAAGGATATCGCAGAAGTCCTGCAACGCGCGCGAGCTTTCGGTAATTTCGTACTTTGCAAGGTGCTCGTCAACCAGCTTAACGAGGCTGTTGAGCTTGGACAAAATCCACTTGTCCATAAGCGTGAGCTTGCACTTCTTTAAGTCGTACTTCGAAGGGTCGTACTTGTCGATGTCGGCGTACAGCGTGAAGAATGCGTAGGCGTTCCACAGCGTGCCGATGTACTTGCGCTGAACCTCGGACACCGCCTCCTCGTAGAACCTTGAGGGAAGCCAAGGCGCACTGCCGGTGTAGAAATACCAGCGCACCGCGTCCGCGCCCTGCTTGTCGAGTATGGTCCAAGGGTCGACGACGTTGCCCTTGTGCTTGGACATCTTTATGCCGTTTTTATCGTTGACGTGACCCAAAACGATGCAATTTTTAAAGGGCGCTTTACCGAATAATATGGTGTTGATGACGAGCAGCGTGTAGAACCAGCCGCGCGTCTGGTCGACCGCCTCCGATATGAAATCGGCGGGGAAGGTCGTGTCGAAAACTTCCTTGTTTTCAAACGGGTAGTGATACTGCGCGAAGGGCATCGAGCCGCTGTCGAACCAGCAGTCGATTACCTCGGGCGTCCTCTTCATTTTGCCGCCGCACTTGGGGCATTTACACGTGAGGTCGTCAAGGTACGGGCGGTGCAATTCTATTTCGCCGTCCGCAGGTATGCCGCACTTTTCCTTAAGCTCGGCTTTACTGCCTATCACCTCTATTTCGCCGCAATCGGGACATACCCAGACGGGCAGGGGCGTACCCCAGTACCTGTCGCGCGACAAGCCCCAGTCGATAACGTTTTCAAGGAAGTTGCCCATTCTGCCCTCTTTAATGGTTTCGGGCATCCAGTTTACCGAGCGGTTGGAAGCGATTATCTGCTCCTTTACCTTGGTGACCGCGATGAACCAGCTGGAACGCGCATAGTACAGAAGCGGCGTGTCGCAGCGCCAGCAATGGGGATAGTCGTGCTCGAAGGGAACGACCTTGAAGAGCTTGCCCTCCGCTTCCAGTCTTTCGATTATGCTCTTATCGGCTTTCTTGGCAAACGTGCCGTTCAGGCTTGCAAATCTTTCGTCGAAACAGCCCCTTTCGTTGACGAGCTGAACGACGGGCAGATTATAGCGCTTGCCTACCTTATAGTCGTCCTCGCCGAAGGCGGGCGCAATGTGAACGACGCCCGTGCCGTCGCCCATTGTGACGTACGTATCGCACACTACGAAGTGCGCCTTTGCCGCCGCGCTTGCGGGGGAAATGCGTATGATTTCCTCGGAGGTTTCGGGGAACAGCGGCTCGTATTCCAAGCCTTCCCACTCCTTGCCGCGCTTTTTGTCAATTACCTTATATTCCTCGAAGAAGCGCGAAACGAGGGCTTCCGCCATTATATAGTGCGTGCCTTCCGCCTCTATTTCCACGTACGGTTCGTCGGGGTTCATACACAACGCAACGTTGGAAGGCAACGTCCAGGGGGTAGTCGTCCACGCAAGGATATAGCGGTTATCGCCGCCCTTGACTTTAAAGCGCGCAACCACCGAATTTTCCTTGACCGACTTGTAGCCCTGCGCCACCTCGTGCGAGGAGAGCGCCGTGCCGCAGCGCGGGCAATAGGGCACGATTTTGTGACCCTTGTATAAAAGCCCTTTCTTGTGCATTTCTTTGAGCGCCCACCACTCAGACTCGATATACTTGTCGTCGTAGGTGACGTAAGGGTTGTCCATATCCACCCAGTAACCTACGCGGTCGGACATCTTTTCCCACTCGCCCTTATATTTCCACACGGACTGCTTGCACTGCTTTATGAACGGCTCTATGCCGTAGCTTTCAATCTGCGGTTTGCCGTCTATGCCCAAAAGCTTTTCCACTTCCAACTCGACGGGCAGACCGTGGGTATCCCAGCCCGCCTTTCTTAAAACGTGCTTGCCCTTCATCGTCTGGTAACGGGGGATTATGTCCTTCATTACCCTCGTTAAAATGTGACCTATATGCGGCTTGCCGTTTGCCGTGGGAGGACCGTCGTAAAACGAAAATTCTTCCGCACCGGCGTTCTTTTCTATACTCTTGGAAAAGACGTCGTTTTGCTTCCAGAATTCTATTATTTCCTTTTCTCTCTCCACAAAATTGAGTGAAGTGTCTACCTTCTTGTACATTTTTATCTCCATTAAAATCGTGCGAAAACTATTTGTTATTGTTAAGTGGGATTGACGCCTTGGCGTTGACCGACAGCGGCGAGAAATTGCCCGCATAATACTGGTTCAAGCCCTCGGCGGCTATCATAGCGGCGTTGTCCGTGCAATGCTTCTTTTCGGGCAAAACCAAGGTTATTCCTGCGGAAAGGCAGGCGTCCGAAAGGGTCTTTCTTAAATAGTCGTTGGCGACCACTCCGCCGCCCGCGGTGACCGTCTGCACGCCTAAATTGAGCGCGCACTCCACCGTCTTTTTGACGAGGGGGTCAATTGCCGCGCACTGGAATGAAGCCGCAACGTTTTCCTTTTTGACCGTCTGACCGCGCTGCTCGGCGCTATGCATATAGTTGATGACGGCAGTCTTTAAGCCGCTGTATGAAAAAGTCAGTCCGTCGCCGTGCTTGACGAGCGCGGAGGGAAAATCAATGCAGTTTACGCCGCCTTCTGCAAGCTTCTGCACGCTGGGTCCGCCGGGATAGGGAAGCCCCAACACCCTTGCAACCTTGTCGAACGCTTCGCCTGCGGCGTCGTCGCAGGTGCCGCCCAGAACGTCGGCTTTAAGCACCGTTTTGGTGTGCAGAATTGCAGTGTGTCCGCCGCTTGCAAGCAACGTAATAAAGGGCGGTTTAAGCTCGGGGTCTTCGAGATACGCCGCCGCCATATGACCGCGTATATGGTCCACCGCAATGAGCGGAATGTTCATTGCGTGCGCAAACGATTTTGCAAACGAAAGCCCGACTAAGAGCGCGCCCAAAAGCCCCGCGCCGTAGGTGACCGCAACCGCGTCCACGTCCTGCGGGGTAATGCCCGCCTCATTCATTGCGCGGTAAACCACTTCGTCAACCACGTCGGTGTGGGCGCGGCTGGCAATTTCGGGAACCACTCCGCCGTAGAGCGCCTGCTCCTCCGCCGAGGATATTACGCAGTCCGCCAGTATCTTGCGCCCCTTTATAATGGCGCAAGCCGTTTCGTCGCAACTTGATTCAATGCCGAGTATAACGGCGTCGTGTTTGATTTTATAATTACTCATATCATACATAATTTATTTTTACATGCGGTAGGGCTGACCGTATCCGCCACCGAGCGAACCTTTGACGTTCTGCAACAGGTCGTCGATAGCCTCCTCCAGCTCCGCAATTTCTTCCTGCGTGTAGTAACCCGCTTCCTTCATTACGCTTAAAACGTACGCCGCCTCGTTAAGCTTTACGGTAGCCTGCGTGGCGAGATTGGCTTTTGCGCCGTAATCCATAACGTCGTCGAGCGAGCAGATATAAGCACCCGCTTCAACGCCCGACTGAAAGAGCATATCCGCAAAAATTTTTCCCATTCTGGGGAATATCTTAAGGTTATAAACTTTTAAAAGCTTTTTGCCGAACTCTTCGCAATCGTCCTTGTACATTCCGTCCATCTCTTTTCACCTCTTTATTTTTTTCAGACCGTCTTTTTGAGATAGTCTATGATGAAGCCCTGAATATCGCCGTCCATGACCGCCTGTATGTTGGAGTTTTCGTATCCCGTGCGGTGGTCCTTGGCAAGCGTGTACGGGCAGAATACGTAGGAGCGTATCTGGCTGCCCCATTCGATTTTTTTGATTTCGCCCTTGATTTCCGCGTCCGCCGCTTCCCTTTCGGCAATCTGCCTTTCGATAAGCTTTGCGCGCAGATACTGGAACGCCATTTCCTTGTTCTGGAGCTGGCTCCTCTCGTTCTGGCAGGTGACCACTATGCCCGTGGGAAAGTGGGTAATTCTTATCGCGGTTTCGGTCTTGTTGACCTTTTGTCCGCCCGCGCCCGACGAACGGTAAACGTCTATTCTTATATCCTCGTCGCGTATTTCAACTTCGCCCGCGTCGTCGACTTCGGGCATAACTTCAAGCGATGCAAAGGACGTGTGGCGGCGTTTATTGCTGTCGAAGGGCGATATGCGCACGAGCCTGTGCACGCCCTTTTCCGCCTTTAAAAAGCCGTAAGCGTTTTCGCCCTCCACGCGGAAGGAAACCGACTTTATGCCAGCCTCGTCGCCGTTTTCAAGGTCGAGCTCTGTGACCTTGAAGCCCACCTTTTCGCAATAGCGCTGATACATTCTGTAAAGCATCTGCGTCCAGTCGCACGCTTCGGTGCCGCCCGCACCCGAGTGCAGGTTTAACATTGCGTTGTTCGCGTCGTACTTGCCCTTCAAGAGTGCGCGTATGCGCATATCCTCTATGTCGTTTTCCGCAACCGAAATCATTTCGTCGAGTTCGGGAATAAGGCTTTCGTCGTCCGCCTCCTCGATAAGGTCGATAAACGCAAGCGCTTCCTCAATCGCCGTTTTGCCCTTTTGGTAGGCGGCTATTTTGTTTTCAATGGAAGATATTTCGCGCCCGACCGTCTTGGACTTTTCCAAGTCCTGCCATACCTCCGGCTTTTCCTGCTCCGCCTTGAAATACGCAAGCTTTTCGTCCAGATTGTCTATATCCAGTGCGTATTTGGCTTCCGCAAGCGTTTCGGAAAGCGCTTTCAATCTTAATCTGTAATCATCTGCTTTAAACATATATTAACCTTTTTTCGGTCTATGGATTTGAGTGCCTTCCGGTACGAAGTTGCCCTTGTCGTCAACCGGCTTGGGTGCCTCGGGCGCTACGGGCTGCACCGGTCTTACGGGAGCGGGCGCGGGTGCGGGTCTACCCTGCGGCATTGCGGGCACCCTTACGATTCTTCCCTTTAAAAGACGGGTGATGGTCGTCGTCTGGATACGCGAAATCATTTCGTCGAACATTTCGTGACCCTCTTCCTTGTAGGCTATTACGGGGTCCTGCTGAGCGTAGCCGCGCAGACCTATGCCCTTGCGGAGCTGGTCCATTGCGTCGATATGGTCAATCCAGTATCTGTCAACCGCGCGCAGAAGCTCGTCGCGCTCTATCTGGTGGAAGTCAACCTGACCGTTGGTATCCCTTGCGATATTTTCAATCTTAAGCTCGTAGGACTTGGTAACTTCCTTGCAAATCTTGTTGATTGCCGCTTCGTAGTCCCAGCGCGCAAGCATTTCCTTGGTGATAACGAACTCGCACTCGTCGGGATAGACCTTCTGCTTCAACGCCTCGTTGAGCGCAACCTCATCCCACTGCTCGGGCATAACGTCCGTGTTCACGCTGTCGTTTACCACGCTTTCCACATAGTCGGGGATATACTTTAAAATCTGCTCGTGAACGTCACCGCCGCGCAACACGTTCAACCTTTCGGCGTAGATGAGCTTACGCTGTTCGTTCATAACCTCGTCGTACTGAAGCGTGTGCTTACGCATACCGAAGTTTCTGCCCTCTATCGCCCTCTGCGCGTTCTCGATGGAGCGCGAAAGCATCTTCGATTGCAGGCACTCGTCCTCGTCCATAAGCGTGGAATAAATACCCTTTAATCTTTCGCCGCCGAACCTCTTTGCAAGGTCGTCCTCAAGCGAGATGAAGAACACGGAAGCGCCCACGTCGCCCTGTCTGCCCGCACGGCCTCTGAGCTGATTGTCGATACGGCGCGATTCGTGGCGCTCGGTACCTAAAATGCAAAGACCGCCCGCCTCGATAACCTTTTCCTTTTCGGCGTCGGTTTCGGCTTTATACATCGAATACAGCTCGGCGTAGCGCGCGCGTGCCGTCTTTTCTTCCTCGGTGAATTCCCTGTCCGCGTAGGAGATTGCAACCTCTATCATATCGTGGTCGTACCCTTCCTCGCGCATGCGCTTTTTGGCAAGGTACTCGGGGTTGCCGCCAAGCAGAATATCCGTACCACGGCCCGCCATGTTGGTTGCAATGGTGACCGCGCCGTAACGTCCCGCCTGCGCGACGATTTCCGCCTCGCGCTCGTGGTTCTTCGCGTTGAGAATATTGTGCTTGATGCCGTTTCTTCTTAAAAGTCTGGAAATTTCCTCCGACTTGTCGACGGTTACCGTACCGATAAGCACGGGCTGACCGATTTCGTGGCGCTTGGAAACTTCTTCGACGATAGCCTTTTTCTTGCTCTCGACGGTTGCGAAGATTGCGTCGGGCTCGTCCTCCCTCTGAATGGGTCTGTTGGTCGGAATGACGACGACGTCAAGCGAATATATAGTGCGGAATTCCGCTTCCTCGGTCTTGGCGGTACCCGTCATACCCGAAAGTTTTTTGTAAAGTCTGAAATAGTTCTGGAA
>JAIDIR010000335.1 GCA_029052615.1 Clostridia bacterium
TAATGAATTATACTTAAATATGGTAATTATTTTACCTTAATTTATGATATTCGGAGGTTCTCTATGGCGTTGGTATCGGCAAAAGAAATGCTTGAAAAAGCAAGGGACGGAAAATATGCGGTCGGACAGTTCAACATAAACAATCTGGAATGGACGAAGTCCATTTTGCAGACTGCTCAGGAGCTTAACGCTCCCGTAATTCTCGGCGTTTCCGAGGGTGCTGGAAAATATATGACTGGTTTCAAGACGGTTGCGGACATGGTTAAAGCCATGATTGAAGAATTAAAAATTACCGTACCCGTTGCGCTCCACCTCGACCACGGCACGTACGACGGCTGCTATAAGTGCATAAAGGCGGGCTTCTCCTCCATTATGTTTGACGGCTCCCACCTGCCCATAGAAGAAAACATTGCAAAAACCAAGGAGCTGGTTGCGGTAACCAAACAGCTCGGCATGTCGCTCGAAGCGGAAGTCGGTGCCATCGGCGGCGAAGAAGACGGCGTTGTAGGCAAGGGCGAATGTGCAGACCCCGACGAATGCAAAAAGATTGCAGACCTCGGCGTTACGATGCTTGCAGCAGGTATAGGCAATATCCACGGCAAGTACCCCGCTAACTGGGAGGGACTCAGCTTTGAAACGCTTGCAGCGGTTAAGGCTAAGGTCGGCGATATGCCCCTCGTCCTCCACGGCGGCACGGGTATCCCTACCGATATGATTAAAAAGGCAATTTCTCTTGGCGTTGCGAAAATCAACGTAAATACCGAATGCCAGCTTGCTTTCCAGGCGGCAACCAGAAAGTATATCGAAGCGGGCAAAGACTTGCAGGGCAAGGGCTTCGACCCCAGAAAGCTGCTTGCAGACGGCTGTGCGGCAATAAAAGAAACGGTTAAGGAGAAGATGGAAATCTTCGGCTGCATAGGCAAAGCGTAAATCAATTTAATAATTTACAGCCTTCGACGATGCAAAAATTCGTCGGAGGCTGATTTTTTTAATTCAAGTTGCACATACTCTTGCTGTATGAAAAAGAAACTTTGCGCAATAATTCTACTTGCCATAATCGCCTGCACGTGTCTATGCGCCTTTACGTTTGATGCAAATTCTTCCGTCAAATCGCTGACAAAGCCCTATATTACCACCTACGAGTGTAATTTTGCACGTTTCGGCGACGAAGACTTACTTGAAAAGTACGATTACGTGAAAATTACCATTTTAGACGATAAGGAACTTGAAATAAGCTATAAAAAGAAAAACGGCAAAAGGAAGGTTCACGTCTGCAACTACGAATATAACGATAAAACGCAACAGTTCGAAGCCGAAGTCGGAATTCTGGGTTTCAAATTCAAGCAGGCAACTAAGATTGAAAACGGCAGATTTACGATAAGTATGCCGCTGCTCGGCAGACCTCTCGTTATGGTCTTTGCCTCGTAAAAAGCAAAAGAGCCGTGGGTTATGCCAACGGCTCTGAATTTTCAATTGCCAGTTTTCGGGCTTGTAAGTACCCACTATTTCTTCCACTCCCTCGTCCTCGATTTGCGTGAACACCGCGGCGTCGGAAGTTCTGATTGCATTGCCCGAATTTTCGACAAGCAAATCGTCAATCGTCACCTGCTGCCTCTCGGATTCGCGGTTACTGTTAAATTTGAAATTCTTGTCGTAATAAGCAACGTCGTACTCCATTTTACGCAAGTTGTCCTCGGAATACGATTTATGCAGTTTTTCTTTATTCTTCTTATTGCTCTTCGCTCTTTCAAGCGCAACGAGCGAATATATCAATAAAAGCGATAAAAACACGCCGCCTGCGCAGATGAGCAAAATGTACTCTGGTTTCATATCTTAAATTTTACCACCAACGGGCGGCTTTGTCAAATACAGTTTATTCTTTTCGCC
>JAIDIR010000336.1 GCA_029052615.1 Clostridia bacterium
CCCTCATAGTACTGTGTGCAGGCTTCGGTAGAGATAGTAAAGCCCTGCGGAACGGGCAAACCGATATGCGTCATTTCCGCAAGGTTTGCGCCCTTGCCGCCCAAGAGATCTCTCATCTTTGCATTACCTTCGGTGAAAAGGTAGCAATATTTTTTTGCCATAAACTTCCTCCTGAATTACGTTTAATTTTCTGACCTTTTTATTATAAACCATTGCGTGCGCTTTTTCAAGTACTTTAAGGAAAAATTTACCTGTATGCCGCAAGATATTTCCGCCAAATTTAAAAGCCCCCTCAAAATCAAGGAAGCTTTTTAAAATAAATCAGTATTCGTCGGTTATCCCCAGAAAATAGTCGGCGGAGATATTGAAAGCCGACGCCATTGCGCGCAGACAATCGTAGCCCGGTTTTGCCTTGCCTTTAAGCCACTCGCTTACCTGACTGGGCTTTACCCCCACCCGCCTTGCAAACGCGCTGACCGTAAGTCCGTTTTCGGTAATAAATTCTTTTAATATCTGCTTGAACTCCACGTTATTATTATATAGAATTTTCTATAACTATACTTGACAGATAGAATTTTCTACATTATAATCAGTTGTAGAATATTCTACTAACAGGAGATTGTTGCATATGGAAAAGAAGGACGTAGCACAAAAATTTTGGGCGCAGCTGCAAGCTTATACGAAGAGCGCGCAGTTCACGAATTTCGAAGCGGATAACCCCGTGGTTGCCGCGCAGATAAAGAATATGACGCCCGACAAGCTGATAATAGGCGACTGCCCTAAGTTTATCGAGGGGCACTTTGAAGGCAACGTTACGGGCAAAGGGCACTGCCATTCGGGCGATATCCGTTATGAAAAAACCTTTTGCAGCGATTTCAATACGGGATATTTTCTGTTTATAGCGGACGGCGGGCTAAGCGACAAGACTTTATGCGACGAAGCGCTGAAGCTTACGGACTGGGGATACCCCCAGGCGTTTAAACAGAACGAAAAGGGCACGCTGGTGCAAAGCGAAGTGAACGCCATAGTTAAAAGCGAATTGCGCAAGCTTGCCTTCTGGTTTTCCCGCGCGCGCCTGAACATCTGGAAATTCGTG
>JAIDIR010000337.1 GCA_029052615.1 Clostridia bacterium
TCCGTGACTTTATAGATGGTCTGCCCTATTCGCATATGCTTTTATACGGTGACCGCGGCACGGGCAAATCATCCACCATTCACGCAATGCTTAACAGGTATTGCGATAACGGGCTGCGCCTTATAGAAGTTGAAAAGGATAATTTAAAGGATATTAAAAAAATAAAACAGCAGGTTGCCGACCTGCCGTTGAAATTTATAATTTTTATCGACGACCTTGCGCTTTCCGAACAGGACGAAAAAAATTCCTTGCTGAAGTCGGCAATCGAAGGTTCGCTTTTGAACGGTAAAAACGTTATGATAGTTGCAACCTCTAACCGCAGGCACGTGATAAAAGAGAGTTTTTCGGACAGAGAGAATTCCGTACACCCCGCCGACTCGATAGAAGAACAGCTATCCCTCTCCGACAGATTCGGACTGACAGTAATGTTTTCATCAACCGACAAAGCAAGTTATCTGTCAATCGTACGTCAGCTTGCAAAAGATTATCGGCTTACCACGTCCGATAAATCTCTCGAGGCACTTGCCGAACGCTGGGCAATTATCAACGGCGGACGGTCACCGCGCAGAGCCAAACAGTTCATCGACTACGTTTACGCCTGCGAGCAATCTAAACGCGAAATTGATTTTTAACCGTCAATTACGGTCTTTGCTATTTCGTAAATATCTCCTGCACCGAGGAACAGAACGGTATCGCCCTCCTTTGCACCGCTTATAAATTGCTCGATATCGGTTTCGCAATCGCCGTAAACCGACCTCTTTAACCCTTTTGACAGAGTTAGCGCGCTGCCCGCATCGTCGTAATATTCCCTTGCGGCAAAGGTTTTATATACCATGAGCCGCTTGACTTGCGACAAAACGAGCACGAATTGTTTGAAAAAGTTTTTCGTCCGGCTGTACGTATGCGGTTGAAATACCACGTACAGTTCGCCGCGCGTTACCAATCTTGCCGTCTTTAAGGCGGCTTTTATTTCGTTCGGGTGGTGCGCGTAATCGGCAATGCAGACCGCACCGCCAACCTCTCCTATTTTTTCAAATCTGCGCTTTACCCCTTTAAAGCTTTTAAGCCCCCTTGAGATATCGTCAAAAGCAATTCCGCAACGCCTTGACACGGCAATTGCCGCAAGCGCGTTCAGTACGTTGTGTTTACCGTAAGAAGAAAGCGTTACTTTGCCTAATTCCTTTCCGTTCTCATAAGCCGTGAAAGCAAACTGACCGCCGAGACTCCTTATACTTTTCGCATAATAAGTTGCCCTGTCGTCAAAGCCGAACGTTAAGCCGTTGCAATCATCAAGGTCACCGTAAAGCTTTACGACCTCCCCCGCGCCTCCGGCAAATTTTTTATACGTATCGGTAAGATTTTGCGCCGTACCGTAACAGTCAAGATGGTCCGCATCGCTATTCAAAATAACGGCAATATCGGGCTTCAGGAACAGAAAATTCTTTTTGTATTCGCACGCTTCCGTTATAAAAAAGTCGTATCCGTTCAGATAACCGTTTGTAAACGTCAAATCGCTTCCGCCTATATGCGAAGAAAATTGCAGCCCAGCAGCTTTAAAAACGTGAGCAATCATTGCCGTACAGGTCGTTTTTCCGTGACAACCCGCAACGGCAACCGTCTTTTTAAATAACTTACTGACCTCGTATAAAAGTCTGCCGCGCGGCATAAGCACCTTATTCAGGCGGCGCGCCTGAATTATGGCAGGATTATTTTCCGGTAGCGCGTCCGTATAAATTACCACGTCGTATTTTTCGATATCGCAATAATTTGCAATTTCCACTTCAATACCGAGATTTGCAAGCTCTTCGGTGTACTCGCTTTCGCTGCGGTCGCATCCCGCCACCGTTTTACCCGATTTTAATAAAATTTTGGCAAGCGCGCTCATACTCACGCCGACTATACCCAAAAAGAAAAAACTGTCAAATTCCGT
>JAIDIR010000338.1 GCA_029052615.1 Clostridia bacterium
CAACCCCCCATTCTTGAGCGTCTCGTGGGCTCGGATATTTGTATAACAGACAGAGGTTCAAAAGGTAAACGATTTTTTTCATATATTCACCAACTTGTTGATTTGTCAACATTTTAGATTATAAACGACCGCGCGGCAGTATGTCAAATAATTTATAAAAAAGTATGAAAAAAAGCGTATCCGCCTTGGGATACGCTTTGATTTTACATGTTTTTGTCCTTGGGAAGCGACGGGAAAAAGCTGCTTGTGAACTGCTTATCGTTGAGGTACGCAAGTCCGCCCGCCAGATGAAAGGTCAGGCTGCGCGCAACCAAAATCTGGCGCGTGGCTTTATACTTTTTATTGAGCGCGGCGTTGCCGTACTTGCCGTCGCCCAGCACGGGACAGCCGATTGACGACAGGTGCGCGCGTATCTGGTGGGTCTTGCCCGTGTGCAGGGTGACCTTGACAAGCGCGTAGTCGCCCAAGCTCTTCTGCACCGAATATTCCGTGATTATTTTGACCCTGTCCGCCGCGGGCGAACTGTAAACGCGCACCGTGCCCGAAGCCGCGTCCTTGGTCATATACCCCGTAAGCGTTGCGCTTTGAGCCTTGAAATTGTTTTGCGCGAAGCACAGATAAATCTTTTCCACCGCCCGCTCTTTGAAAGCCGCGATTAGCTGCTCCTGCGCCTGCGCGCTCTTTGCAAGCACGATAAGACCGCAGGTGTTTCTGTCCAGCCTGTGCACGGGAAAGTATGCGCCGCCCAGCTCGGAAAAAAGCCCCTCGCTGGAAACGCCGTCAAGCTTGTCCGCGACGAGAATATTTTCGTCCTCGTAGACGACGGTATGCGAAGGCTTGTCCTCCTGCGCGGGCGTGGTGTAATAAACCACCTCGTCCCCCTTTTTTAAAGGACAGCTTTTGCGCTGCTTGACGCCGTTAACGCGGACGTCGCCTTTTTTAAGCAAAGCGTTCAAAACGAAGCTGCCCTGCGGATAGGTCGCGTCGGTAAAGTCTTTTAAATTAGTATCGGTAGTAACGGTGAATTTTTTCATAAAATCGAAAGTATAAATGCGGTGAGATACGCCAGCACGAACGCAAACGCGAGCTGCGCGAGATTATAAATTGCCGTGCGCTTAAAGCCTATTTCCCTTACAGAAGCGCCAAACGCCGAAATGCACGCGGGGCAACAGAGGAAAAACACGCACAGCCCGACCGACGGCGCAAGCCCCAGCGAAAGCCCTTCGGGTATGAGCATTGCAATGGTTGCGGCTACGTTTTCCTTGGCGGCAAAGCCGGTTAGCGCCGCGTACGATAACCGCCAGTCCCTTATGCCCATGGGGTAGAAAAGATAGGCGACCGCACGGGAAAATACGCCCAGAATACTGTCCTCGGGCGCGCATATGCCCTGCGTGAAATTGACGTGCGAAAGCAGCCAGCTGAGCGTGCAGAACGCGAAAACGTAGGTCGTTACTTTGATTATAAACGATTTGACCTGAAAACACAACTTTTTTGCGACCTGCCCCGCCTGCGGCAGGCACACGGGCGTGACCTCTGAAATAAGCCCCTCCTTTTTGCCCCTTGCAATTGCCGAAACTATGATTGCCAGCGCGACTCCCGAAAAGTACAGCGCGCAGATTACGGGGAAGGGATTTTTGAAGAGCGGCGCAAGAAAAGTGAGAAAGACGGGCATCTTTGCGCCGCACGGAATGAACGGCAGAACGGCTATGGTCTTGCGGCGCGCGCTCTCCTCCGAATAGCCGCGCGTGGTGGCAATTGCCGCGGCGGTACAGCCGAAGCCCGAGATGAGCGAGAACGCCGCCCTGCCCGAAAGCCCTACCTTTTCAAACAGTCCGTCCGTGACGAAGGTGAGCGCGGAGGATATACCGCTTTCGTCCAAAAGTATGAGAACCAAATATAGAATAGCTATCTGCGGAATGAAGGACAGCACGCCGCCCACGCCGCCTATTATACCCTCCGTAACGAAGGACGAAAGCACGGGGTTGGTTATTGCCGAGCCGAGCGCGCCGCCAAGCTTGTCAATTAAAAGCGTTTCTAAAAGTCCCTTTAAAAGCGCCCCCGGCATTGCGGGATGAAAGGTGATAAAAAAGGTGAGAACGAGCGACGCGACGA
>JAIDIR010000339.1 GCA_029052615.1 Clostridia bacterium
GGCGTGGACGGCATTATAGACGCCATAGTGGGCACGGTTAAGAACGCGGGCTCCCGCCCCTGCCCTCCCGTATACGTCGGCGTGGGAATAGGCGGCAGCTTTGATACCTGCGCTTACCTTGCAAAAAAGGCGCTTACGCGCGAGGTCGGCACGCACAGCGACAGGGCGGATATTGCCGATATCGAAAGGATTGCGCTTGAAAAAATCAACGCTTTAAATATCGGCTGTCAGGGCTTTCACGGAAAGACTACCGCAATAGGCGTGAGCTGCGAATGGGCTTACACCCACATTGCGGGGCTGCCGGTTGCCGTTAATATACAGTGCCATTGCGTGCGTTGCCAGAAGGAAGTTATTTAAAGATGATTAAGCTGAATTTACCCATTGATAAAGAACACATAAAAGAACTGCACGCCGGTGACAGCGTGCTTATTTCGGGAACAATTTACACCGCGCGCGACTGTGCACACAAGCGGCTTAAAGAGATGATTGAAAAGGGCGAAGAGCTGCCCTTTGATATGAACGGCGCGTTTATTTATTACGCAGGTCCCTGCCCCGCAAAGCCCGGTTATGCAAGCGGCAGCTGCGGACCCACCACATCCGCGCGTATGGACGCTTACGCGCCCTTACTTTTGGACAACGGGCTGGGCGGTATGATTGGCAAGGGCGAAATGTGCGCGGAAGTGACCGAAGCGCTTAAGCGCAACACGGGCGTTTACTTTGCAGCAATCGGCGGCGCGGGCGCGACCTACGGTAAGGCAATTAAAAAGAGCGAGCTTATAGCCTTTCCCGAGCTGTTGTCCGAGGCGGTTAGAAAGCTTGAAGTTGAAAATTTCCCCGCAGTGGTTGCCACCGACTGCGAGGGAAAAAGCATATACTAAGTTTATTCGTAGTCGTCGAAATTGCGCCTGTTGTTGGGCGGAGGATATCCGTTGTGACCGTTTTGCGGCGGCGGGCAATTCGGTCGGCAGTTGTTGGGCGGCGGACAGTTAATCTGCGGCGGGCACTTGTCGGGCGGCGGGTTTTTGGGCGGTTTTTCCTGCCCCAGCTTGACTAAAATAACGTCCTCCCCTATCTTTACGACGTCGCGCATGGGAATGAATACGTCCGACTTGGAGAACTTAAAGCCCTTGCAGCCCGTGACGAATAAGCCTTTAAGCTGGTTTTCGGGAAAATAAAACGCAAGGTCGCACACCTTGCCCAGATTTTTGCCGTCCGATATGCAAACGACGTCCATCTTTTTTAACTGACTGAATAAAAATTCCATACAAATATATATG
>JAIDIR010000034.1 GCA_029052615.1 Clostridia bacterium
CAAAAAACCCAAAACTATGCCTGCTCCCAACGAAATTATGCCGCCAACCAAGGTTAATGTAAAAATAATTTTTGTATTATCAAAATCAGAAACGATGTCAACCCCTACGTTAGGGCTGAAAGCAAGCATACCGAAGCTAAACGACAAGACCGCAAATACGATGAACAGTACCGAGCATACGACCAGTAAACTAAGGCAGATTATAAAACGCTTGTCCTTGCCTTTGCCCTTTACCTCTGTCTGTACCTGCGCCTGCGCTTCGCCGCCGTTATCAGCCGCCGCGGCAACCTCCTCCGTCAGCTCGTCGTCAAAAAAATACTCGGACTTGACCCCGAAATACCTGCACAGCGTGGCTATGCTTTCCATATTCGGCTGCATGCCGTTGGCTTCCCATTTGTATACCGTCTGTCTGCTTACTTTAAGGTCAAACGCAAGCTGTTCCTGCGAAACGTTTTTGCGCTTTCTCAGCTCCTTAAGCTTTTCACCGAAATCGATATCTTTCATATTTTCTTCCATACCGTACTGCGTTATTTTATTAGTTTACGGTATGGTTAGTCAAGCAATTTTGCGCCGATACGCAAACAAAAACTTGCGCCGCGCGGCGTATCTGCCGCGCGGCGTCTTTTCTTTTACCGCTTAATCTTTCTTTTCAACATCGTCAAGGTTAAGGTCGGTCAGCGGGTCGACCGGGGTGTAAAAGCCGCCCACGTCGAACACCCTGCCGTCGTCCACCGGCATAGGCGCCACCACGTTGCGCACCACCGTCCTCACCGCGGGGGCGGGCGCCTGAGCCTGCGCGCTCTGCACGGGCTTCTTGGTCGTGTCGATTTTTGTGGTCGTAACCGTCGTCATTACCGCGTCGGGGGGAACCTGCGTTGTTGCGGTCGCCGCGCCTTCGGGCGCTGCCGTTGCGGGCAGTGCCGCCTTTTCTCTGCCGTTCAGCGCCGCGTTGACTTCCGTCCTTATAAGCTCGGTCAGTTTGTCAAGGGATATTCCGCCCTGTACGACCTGCTCGCCGCCCGAACGCGCCGCCATGTTGGCAAACTGCATCTCCAGCTTGGTCTGCGCAAGCTGCTGTTCGGTCGCCTGCTTGGCTTTAAGCTCGGCAAGCTCCTTTGCCGTCTGCTCGGCTTTAAGCGCCGCCAGCTCCGCCTGCATCTGTAAATGAACGAACTGCGCTTCGCTTATCGCAGAGCCGCCGCCCGCCGCCATAGTCTGCGCCTGGGGTACGCCCTGCGCCTGAGGCATTTGCTGGGGCATCTGCGGCATCATCTGAGGCATAGCCATGCGCGCCGCCATACGCTCCTCGCGTTCCTCGCGCCTGCGCTCTTCCTCGCGCTGTCTGCGTTCCTCTTCCCTGCGTTCGCGTTCTTCTTCCTTACGCTCGCGCTCCGCCTTTTCCTCGGCAAGTCTGCGTTCTTCGCGCTCGCGCTTCTTCTTGGAAGAACGTACCGCAAGTGCGATTATAAGTATGAGCAGTATCAACGCAACCGCCGCGATAACTATCCACAGCCAGTTCGCCTTTATTACCGCCAGCACCTTTTCGAAGCCCGTAAGTTGCTTTGCAGGCGTGGTATAGCTGAACGATTTAACCGCGTACTGTGCCGCGCTTGCATCAAGCTCGAAGTTGTCGGTGTCGATAAGTTCAGCTTTAACAAAGTACTGCGTTTCGTACTTAAGGTCCTCCGCCGCAACCTCTTCGGTGCAAGCTTCGTCCGTGTAGTACTTCAAGCCAACCACGTCGCTGAACGCGCCCATATAGCTCTCACTTGCAAATACGGGAAGCGCGTTGTCCTTTTTGGTTGCGGTAATCACAGCCTTTGCTATGCTCCAGTCAACCGCCGCTTCGTTTGCCAAAAGCGTAACTTCGCCGTCGTATATTGCCGCAGCAAATACGGTTTTCTTTAAAGTCGTAACCGTTGCCCACTCGTAGTTTTCGTTGTCGTTCAAAGCGAATACAGCTTTGTACAAACCGACCGCAAGACCGCTCTGCAACTTGTCGGTGACGAAGGTCATCAACTCGCCGTCAAAGCCGTTAAAGTTATCCACCGTAGGCTTAATAGCTACGCCCGTGTACTTCAAGCCGCCGCTATATACGGGCAGCGCTACCTTGACCTTTTGCACGGTAATATTCACAGCCGTAGAAACTTCTTTGCCGTTCTCGTCGGTGTACTTTACGGTAATGCTCTGCAAGCCCGCCTTAAACTTATTGCCGTCGCGCAAGTCGTTGCAAGTCACTTCCAAATCTTCAACCGCAACGCTCTCTTTATTGCCGTTGTTGTATTCGATTTCGGCAGTCAGCTTTGCCTTCAAATCGTCCAGCGTGTCGTTGGCGTTAAAGTCCGCACCGTCCTCTACCTTTGCCGAAACCGCAACCACCACCGCGTCGCTTATAGTAAGCGTTGCCGTCTTATCTGCAATGGGGTTATAGTTGCCGTCCGTGTGTGTAAACGATACGGTAAACTCATAAGTTCCCGCGGCGCTGAAGCTCGTGCCCGTCTGTCCGTCAACGCTGTACGAAGGCGTTATCCATGCGGGCAGGTCACCGCTGATAACAAGCGTATACGCCGTGCCGTTAAAGATTTCCGTCTTATCCTCGAACGTTATGCCCGACATATCGTAGTCGGCGGGGTTTATGGTTAGCGTCGCCGTCATATCGGGGATATCCGCATACTCGGGGTCACTGTGCGTGAACCTGGCAATAACCTTGCCGCTGTCCGCAACGTCGGTCGCGTCGGTGAATACCGTCGTGCCGTCCTCTTTATAGTAGGTTACCGTTATCCAGCCGGGCACTACGCCGTCGATTGCTATCGTGTGCGGCTGTCCGTCGTATGTAACCGTAACGTCCTCGAACGTAACCGAAGGCGTATATATCTTTTTGTCCGTAATTTCAAAAGTCAAGGTCACGGTTTCAGGCACTTCGTAATTCGCAGGGTCTGCAACGCTGAACACCGCCTTTACCGTGTACTTGCCGACAGCCGTCTTAGCCGCAAACGGCGTAGTGCCGTCCGCCTCGCAGTAGGTAACCGTAACGTCAGGGTCTAAGCCCGTAATCCAGTTCGCGGGCAAAGATATTGCCGAACCTGTGTACGTTACCTGCTTGGTTTCGTCGTAGCCCGTAGGCTTTTCATAACTTGCCTTGTCAATCTGCAAGGTTGCGGTCAAAGTCGTGCTAATCGTATTATAGTTCGCGTTACCGTGCGTGAAGCTTGCGGTATAGTTATAAGTTCCCGCATTCGTGAAGGCAGTTGCGGTCTGTCCCGCCACGGCGTAATTAACGCTTACGCCGTCGGGCAAAGTGCCCGCAATTTCCAGCTTGTGCGAATTGCCGTCATACGTCAGAGTGTCGCCCGTAAAGGTTATGCCCGAAACGTCGAAGTCACCTTTGTCTATCCTAACCGTGATATTCTTGGTTGCCGTCGTTCCGTCTATGCCCACGGTCACGGTGACCGAGTTGCCCGCGTTAAGAGTGCCGCTTACCGTAACGTCGTCAAAACTTTCCAGATTGCCCGAAGCGCCCGTATTCCACTGGACGTTCACTCTTGAAATTGCCGCCTTGATTTCTTCCGTAGTAACGGGGAATTTAAACGTGCTGTTGCTCAGCTGCACTACGTTTATTGCGGATACCGCCTTGGCAACTACGCCCGTTATCGGGTAAGTAATGGTCTGCGAATCGTCGTTTGAAGATATTACAAGCGTGTTATTGCCCGCAACAAGCTTACCGTCGGATGAATCGACTTCCAGCTTATAAGAGGTCAAAGTTTCGGAACTGCCGTCAGTATAGGTAGCTTGCACCGTCAGATAGGACTTTATAGTCGCAAGCGAAGTATCCGTATAAACCGTATTAGTTCCGGGATTATACGCCGTAACGGCTATACTGCTCAACTCGCGCGCCAAAAACTCAAGCTCCATTTTACCCGTTGCGGTGGTAAAATTGTTCGCGTCGGTGGGCGTGAAATTCCAGTTATATTCTTTTGTTCCCGCCGTAGCCACTTCATTCGTGCCCCAGGTAAAGGTTCCGGGCGTACTGTCAGTATCGGCTATAAGATTGGGCAAGCCCGCGCTTTCGTAAGGTGTGGTTGTCTGCGGCGGATCGACTTTGGGCTTGGGCGTAGACGGCTTTTGTTTTATCTTTATGGTGAAATTCTTAGTACCGCCGTCCGCAGCTTCGCCCGCCCACCTTAAGTGGGCTTCAATCTTCATCGCAACGACGTAAGTGCCCGCGGCTTTTATATCGGGTAACGCCGAAGAAGTTGCGGAATTATAAATTACACTTTCGGGATTACCCAGATTATCAGTATACTTTATAGTATCAACGCTCATATAAGCTTCGTTGCAGTATACGTCCGTATCCAGCCAGTCGGGCTTATCATTGCCGCTTAAAGCGGTCAACCACTTGGAATTGCCGTCGTAAGTAACTTCGATATCCAGCGGCGCGTCAATTGCGTTCATACCGTAGGAGCAGTAAATACTGTCCGTCGAGTGTCCGCTGTTTGCCGTGGTGTATAAAAGCGTTACGTCGTGAGTGGCAAGCGAAACGTTTGCAGGCAGCGTAAGGGTCGTATAAGCCATCTTAGCCGCAGTTGCACTGCTATCCATAGTAATCGCCTGCTGATAGTCCACCTCTCCGCCCGTTGAAGACGAGGGCGTAAGAAGTACGATAAGCTTGCCGTCCCTGACGTTAGTGGGATTGTTGTACTTTATATGTAAGGTACTGCCGTTTGCGCCGATTAACGCCTTTGCGTTAGCCGTGTTTGCGGCGTAACTGCCGTCCTTTAAGTACAGCTTGTATTCGGGCGTTGTGGGAACGTTCGTCATATTCGCCCAACCCGTCCCCGGAATTTCCGCCGTTGCGTATGCAATCTTGGTTGTATCCAACACGAAAGCAGGACGAACGCCGGCTGGTTTTCTTGGTTTGCTGGAAGTCCAATACCAGTCAACGTAATGGTCGCTGACAAATCCGCTACTATCTATAACCATCGCATCCGAATTTGTAGTAGAGTAACGACCAGAATTGCGAAGCCAATAAAAATCGGCAAGGTCATCCGAATAACTCAGATAAGAGACAGTTGCACTGTCATCGTTATAAGGATTGGGGAAAGCGTTGGAAGTCTTCCAGTCAGGATCGATTTTACTTGCGTAAGTCTGATCGACAACGCCGTCGTTGTCGGTGTCGTCACCGAAACCGTAATCCAGGTTATTTACGTCGTAATAATCGAGAAGGAAAAGCTTATCTCCGCTTGTAGTTTCCTGCACGCCGCCGTCGGACGTAACTCTTGCATACGTTGCCGAGGGGTTATTAAATCTGCCCGTATTGTACTTTCCGTTTTCATCCGAGCCTTCGGCTATTATAGAAGTGACACTATATTGATAGAGTTTTGTTCCGTTTGCTCCGCCAACCGTACGATAATTATACATTCCGTATAAATCCGTAGTGTATTCGCGCGCTGCATTAACGGCGGCTTTTTCTCCCAAAGAAAAAATATGCCCGTAATAAGATTCACTTTCGCTGAACGTCCTATCAAGGTCGGGGATTGCCGTGGAGCTGGTGCCCACAGAGGAAAGCGAAGCGCCGCCGTTCATAATTGCATGAATATAGCTTGTTCCCCAGAATGCGTATTCTGGGTTCCTGTAATACATATTGTAGTACTCTCTGCCAATCTGATAGTCGGCAAACAGCAGCAGATTATTACTACCCGTGCCGTTGCCGTACTTCCCGTCGTTTTTTGCAAGAACGCTCCATTTTATAGCGCCCGTATGCGCATTAGCGCCGTCATTGCCGTAATCCAGACTACTGTCTATATTAGTACCGAAGTAAACTTTTTCCTTTTGCTTACCTTCGAAGCCGTTGAGAATATTTCCCGAACCGTTTAAGTCGAGATATGCCGCGTTGGTTTTCGGCGTCGTTGCCGCATATACCTTGTTATCCGTTTTTGAAAATGAAAAAACTGTGCCGCACAATGATGCAACACAGAATATGGGCGTGAGTATATAAAGCAACGCGCGCTTTACGCCTTGCTTACTTCTTAAAAGTGCTTGCCCCCCC
>JAIDIR010000340.1 GCA_029052615.1 Clostridia bacterium
CGAAAAGGCGATAGAGATTGAAGAGAACCTCGGCGCGGACGTCATTATGGCGTTCGACCAGTGCAGCGAATACGGCTATACGCACGAACAGGCGGAAGCGGCAATGGAGCGCACCTCCAAGTGGCTTGCCCGCTGCTTTGCGGCAAAGACCCGCGACGACCAGGCGTTGTTCCCCATAGTGCAGGGCAACTTCTACAAGGATTTGCGATTGGAAAGCTTAAAGCGGTGCAAGGAGTATGCCACCGACGGCATTGCAATAGGCGGTCTTTCGGTGGGCGAACCAAAGCCTTTAATGTACGAAATGCTGGATATTCTCCGCCCCGAGCTTCCCGAAAATATGCCCAGATATTTAATGGGCGTAGGCTCGCCCGACTGTCTTATCGAAGGCGTTCTGCGCGGCATAGATATGTTCGACTGCGTGCTTGCAACAAGAGTTGCGCGCAACGGAACGGCGTTTACGTCCACGGGCAAAAAGGTAGTGCGCAACGGAATGTATAAGGAAGATTTCACTCCGCTTGACGAGCAATGTTCGTGTTATTGCTGCAAAAACTATACCAAGGCGTATCTGCGCCACCTGATAAATGTGGGCGAAATGCTTTCCGCCATGCTGTTAAGCCTGCACAACGTCACGTTTTTGCACAAGCTTATGGCTGATATGCGCGCCGCGATCTTTGCAGACAGCTTAAAAGATTTTGCAAAAGAGTTCTACTCCAAGTACGGCAACGCGTAAAAATTGTGAATTTTGCGTGTAATAGCGGCAACGGCGTAAAAATCGCTTGCCAAAAATTTACGGGTAAGTTATAATTTTAAAGTAAATATTTAACGGAGATTTTAATATGTTGTATTCATTGTTGGAAGACGCTGCACCCAAGAACAATTCGTGGGTTTCCTACGTGCTCATCGGCGTGCTCGTCGTAATTTTAATCGTATCCATGATTTTAATGAACCGCCGTTCCAAGAAGCGCGAAGAGGAAGCAAAAAAGCTTATCGACGCGGTTAAGCCCGGCAACAAGGTCAAGACCATAGGCGGCGTATGCGGCATAGTCGTGGAAGTAGCCCCCGAGGAGGACACCTTCGTTCTCGAAACGGGCAGCGCGGCAAGCGGCAAATGCTATATGAAGTTCGTGCGCCAGGCAATTTTAGA
>JAIDIR010000341.1 GCA_029052615.1 Clostridia bacterium
ATTTCGGACTGCATAATATTTTATAGTTATAATTGCTTATGTAGGGCTATATTTCGAGACCGCACCGACGCCGTCTCTGCCCTCGATTACGGTTATCGTTCCGCCTGCGCGCTGGTAATCGTTGAGCGCGGAATACGTTTCGTAAGCCTTTTTGATTTTCTGCTCGGTTGCCGTTCTCCATTCGCTGATGGAAATCGTAACTCCGCTGCGCAAGGTTATGGTCGCGATTTGCAATTCAAGATATTTCTTTGCCGAAACGCTGCTCACCAATCTTCTTAAAGCGCCGAAGTTTTGCTCGAAATAACGGCACACGGTTGCAAGCTCTTCAACCTGACCGGGAACGCAATCCAGAACGACGTTGGGGCAACCATCAAGCGTGTTTACTGGAGCTTCCTCGGTATCCACACTTCTCATTTCTTTACCGTAATCGTCGTATACGGTATATCCGTTTTCGGTTTTGTAAGTAAAGCACTCCACCCTCTCGCGGATAACCACGTTCACCGTACAGGGGAACTTCTTTTCATAGCTTTCAACGGCAAGAACTTCGGTTGCCTTTACCTTACCGAAAACGTCCTCGTCATCGATAAAGAGCAAGCCCGAGCCTTTAAGTTTGTTTAAGTTTTCTCTTGCCGCCGCGTACTCGACTTCGGTATATCTGCCCGAATAATCTATATAGGTCACGTTAACGTTGCGCACGGATAAAATAATTCCCGTACCGATAACGATTGCTATACAAAAGACTATTGCCAAGCCTACAGCCATTAATTTTCTTGTGTGCTTCATACGTAATCAAACGGCTACGCGGACGATATCTCCCCCGAGAGCCCTGAGTTTATATTCAAAATCCGAATACCCCCTGTCAATGTGGGATATATCGAAAATTTCGCTTCTTCCTTCCGCCGCCAACGCGGCAATAACGAGTGCGGCGCCGCCGCGCAAATCGTGCGCAATCACTTCCGCACCTTTAAGCTTTTCCACGCCGTGAACGAAAGCGTTGCGGTCTATTACCGTAATATCCGCGCCCATCTTCTTAAGCTCGGGCACGTATTTATAGCGCGTTTCGAACAGATTTTCGGTGACGATAGAGTTTCCTCGGCACACGCAGCAAAGCGCCGTCATCTGCGCCTGCAGGTCAGTCGGGAAGCCCGGATAGGGCTGAGTTTCAATACTCTTTACCGAATACGGCCGCTTATCGCTACGCAATATTATTTTATCATCTTTTACGCGTATTTTGCAACCGTTTTCGCGAAGTTTATGTAAAAGCGAGCTCAACAATTCCGCATTTACGTCGTTTAGCTGTATTTCCCCGCCGCACATAGCGGCGCCGATTAAAAAAGTGCCCGCCTCTATCCTGTCGCAAATGGGCAAAAATTCACCGCCGCCAAGCTTTTTGACGCCGTGTATGACCACCGTTCCCGTGCCCGCGCCTGAAACATTCGCGCCTATGTAATTTAAAAATTTCTGCAAATCCTCGATTTCGGGTTCCCTGGCGGCGTTCTTGATTACCGTCGTACCCTCCGCCTTTACCGCCGCAAGCATAATGTTTTCGGTTGCACCCACGCTGGGACAATCGAGCATTATCTCGTTCCCCGTAAGCTGCTCGCATTCGCAGGATATGTATCCGTTAACTTCGGTAATTCTTACGCCCAGTCTCTTTAAACCCGTCAGGTGGAGATCTACCGGTCTGAGCCCTATGTCACAGCCGCCGGGATATGCGATTTTAGCTTTGCGGAAGCGGGATATTACCGAACCGAGCAGGAATACCGACGAACGCAATTCGCGCGCAAGCACGCTCGGGATTTCACAGCAATCGGAACAGGAGGCGTCTATTTCCACGTCGCGGTCAATATAGGTACAGCGGCAACCCAGACAACCCAGAATTTTAATCATATTATGTACGTCCGAAATGGCGGGCACGTTGCGGATGACGATTTTTTCGTCCGTTAAAACGCATGCCGCCAAAATCGGAAGAACCGAGTTTTTTGCCGTCTGAATGTTGACCGTGCCGTACAGACCGTTCCCCCCGTTGACAATGTATTTATCCATAACAACTCCCTGTAAGTAAATAATAAAGCAGCCCGCAAACAAAAACGACTGAAAATTTTCCGTTTTTTCGCGCGCCGTAAAGAGTATGACGGGCAATGCATACCCGTCGACTACTCTACTTTATTATATGGGAATTGATTTTTCGGTGTTAATTCGTGCGTGATACGGCGTACAGCACGCCCATCGACGCCATTGTTATTATAAGCGAAGTATTACCGCTGCTGATAAGCGGCAAGGGCAACCCCGTGGGCGGAATGGTTCCGCTGACGACGAGCGCGTTTATTACGACCTGTATTCCGTAAACGAGCGTTATGCCAGAAGCAAGCAGGAAACCGAATCTGTCCTTGCAGCGGGAAGCTATACGAAATCCGCGGTAAATAATAAATCCGCTGACGATAAAGAACGCGGCAAGCCCGAAAAAGCCCAGCTCCTCCCCCATAACCGACATTATAAAGTCGCTTTCGGCAAAGGGAAGAAAACGGTATTTCTGCGTTGAGTTGAACAGTCCCACCCCGAAGAGTCCGCCGTTGCCGAGCGCGTACAGCGACTGAATCAACTGATAGCCGTCGCCTTTGGGCGAAGCCCACGGGTCGATAAACGCACTCAGACGCTGCAAACGGTACGGCTCCAGCAAGATGAGTACTGGCACGGCGATTACGAACGGAATTAAAATTATTGCAAAGGTTTTAAGGTTTGTGCCGCTTAAGAAAATCATTGCCAGCATCAAAAGCCCGACGCACATCGTTATTGACATGTTGGGTTCGGCAATTATCAGCAGACAGAAAAGTATGCCCACCGCCAGCACCGGCAGAACGCCGCGGAAGGTTTTCACCTTTTCGTAATTTTTGGAAAAGTACGCCGCGGTAAATATGACGAAAGCGTATTTGGCAATTTCAGACGGCTGCAGAGTAAACGAGCCGAAACCAATCCAACGCGTTGCACCGTAGTTGGTTACGCCGATACCCGGAACGAATACCAGCGCAAGCAAAATAACCGCCACTATCACCGCGGGAATTTTCAGCTTTGCAAGCTTGTGATAGGGCAGAAACTGCAACCCGAACACCGCGAGGGCGCCGAAGGCTACGCCGATAAGCTGCTTTTTTACGAAGAAAAGTTTATCGCCGTACTGCACCTCGCCGACGTACGAGCTTGCCGAATATATCATAAGACAGCCGAAGCCCACCATTAAAAAAACACATATTAAAAGCGGGATGTCTCCCGCTCTTTTTTCTTTGCCTGTTTTTTTAATTTTCATCGCTCAGCCCTTCCACAAGCTTAGTAAAGGCGTCGCCGCGCTCTTCATACCCCGCAAACTCGTCGAAGCTTGCGCTTGCGGGACTCAGCAGAACGCTCTGCCCGGGCTTTGCCAGGAACATTGCAAGATGCACGGCGGTTTCGAATTCCGCGCACAGCGAGAACGAATAGAAGCCTGCGCCGACCGCACTGTCCAGCATTTTAAATCTGTTTTCGCCGTATATGACCGCGTGCACTACTCTGCTTTTACTAAGAGCTTGGAAAAGCGGCGCGTAATCGTACCCCTTATCCTTTCCGCCGAGAAGCAAAATCGTGGGACGCGTTGCGCTTTCGACCGCTTTAAGCGTTGCGTCAACGTTGGTGCCCTTACTGTCGTTTACGTAAGTAACGCCGTCGACTTCCGCCACGAGCTGTATTCTGTGTTTAACGCCCTTGAATTTGCATATTGCGTTTGCGCTTGCAGCCTTATCCAAGCCGAGCAATGCGGAAACTGCCACGCAAGCCAATGCGTTATATACGTTATGTAAGCCGCCAATCGACATATTTTCAATGCCGAAATATCTTTCGCCGTTAAAATAAATCGTGCCGCCGTCGAGGTACGCGCCCTCCACCTGCTGGATTGCGGAAAACCATATGACCTTTGCACGCGTAACCTTGGCAAGCTGTCTAACCCTCTCGTCGTCGTAATTTAGAACGGCGTACTCGCTTTCACGCAGGTTACGGACGAGCTTGCTCTTCAGGAAAACGTAGTTGTCCATATTGTAATGGCGGTTAAGATGGTCCTCGGTTATATTCGTGATAACGGCTATATGCGGGCGCAGGCTAAACAGCGTTTCAAGCTGAAAGGAAGAAATTTCCAGAAGCGCCAAGTCGTCGTAACCCAGTTCTTCCACCACGTTAATAAGCGGATTGCCGTAGTTACCGCAGGGCACGCCCTTTTTGCCGCACGCCACCGTAATACTTTCCAGCATGGAAACGGTAGTCGTTTTGCCGTTGGTACCCGTAACCGCAACCGCAGGCGCACGGAGGAACATTGCCGCAAGCTCCTCCTCGCCTATTATCGCCTTGCCGAGGTTACGGACAGAGACGGTCAAAGGGTTGTCTATCGGAATTCCCGGACTGATAACCAGTATATCGCACGCATTCACCGCGTCGTTCAGCGTTTCCGCAGAGACGGCAACGGCACCCTTGTCCCTCAGGGTCTTAATAACCTCAGCCACCTTGTCCGTCACGACGTCGTCATAGATATAAACCTTTGCTCCCCTTTTGAGAAGGAAGTTTGCGCACCCCTCGCCCGAACGCGACATGCCGGCCACTAAAAATTTCTGATTACCGAAAAACATTTTACCTCACATAAAAATAATACATATTATACCGATTAACGCAGTTGCAAGAGCGTATACGTAGGAAATTTTGCACTCCGTATATCCCTTCATCTGAAAATGATGGTGAAGCGGCGCCATCAGAAACACTCTGCGTCCCGTACGCTTATAATATATTACTTGTACTATTACGGATATTCCCGAAAATACGAAGGTAATTCCGATTATCGGCAGATAAAGCGTGTGGCCCGAAAACACGGTGACGCACGCAATCAGTCCGCCGAGCGCAAGCGAGCCCGTATCCCCCATAAAAATACTTGCCTTATTTG
>JAIDIR010000342.1 GCA_029052615.1 Clostridia bacterium
GACCTGCACGGATCGACGACGATATAGCCACACTCCAGCGCATAGCTGAAAACGTTTTTCAAAACGCCCTCGACCACCGACCTGTCCTCCTCGGGAGCGCGGTCGACTACGGCGAAAATGTGGTTGGCGTTTATGCTGCTAAGCTTGCGCTTGCCCAGCACGGGAAGCAGATAGCCGTCCACGCATTTACTTATGTCGTCCATATAGGTTTTGGATACTTTTTGTATGGTTTTGGAAGTCGCGCTTTCGGACGTTAAAAGCTGGTACCATTCCAGCACGACGAACGAAAACGTCAGCTTGACTTTTGTAGGCGACATAAGCCAGCGCGCAAGCCCCGCAAAGCCGCCGAATATGAGCGGCAGAATTGAGAAGATGACGAACACGATGGATATAATCAGCGCGACCGTATCCATAGCGACGGATATTATATCGCCCGTGCCCGAAACCATAGTCATAATGACCGCCGAAATACCCATTGCAAGCGACGCAACGCGCACGACGAAACGGAAAATTCTCATTATCTGGTTCTTGCGCTTTACGTTCTTTGTCGTGGCGCCGGAATCCCAAACGAGGCTTACAGTAATAAGCGCGATGGTCAGCACGATATGCACGCCGATTATGGAATATGCGACGACCTGGGAGGTGTACGAAGCAATCTTCATTACGCCCGAAAAGGCCATGAACATTACGTACAGGAAGGTGAACACCGCCGAAAGCACGGTACTGAACATATTCAGTCGCCTGATTATCTGCGCGCGGTTGGAATACACCGACTTGACCAGACAGCGCAAATCGAACACGTCCTTTGCGAGCGTGAACGTTTCTTCCGCCGTTATGGTGTGGCGTACTTCCCTTATTACTTGCTCCACGTCGGGCTTGTCGTCGACTACGGCTTCGGACAGCGCCTCCACCATTTCGTACGACTCTTCCGCCGCTTCCTTGGTCGTTTCTTTTGTCGTTTCCTTTATTTCCGTGTTGCGGGATTTCATTTACTTTCCCTCCGTTACTCCTTATCCTATCAGCTCGCCGTAGCGAGAATATAATTCGTCCAGTCTTTCGCGCACGCCCTTCAACGCGTCGAGCACTTCCGAAAGCTTTTTATAGTCGCCCGTCACTTCGGGGTCTGCAAGCCTTGCGTTAAGCTCTTCCTCCTCCCGTTCGCCGTCGGCTATTTGCTTTTCCAAAATCTTTACTTCCGCCTTAATCTGCGCTTCTCGCGCGCGCTCCTTTTTGGAACGGTACGAGCTTGCGCGCTCGGCTTCGTACTCCTGCATTTTCATCTGCTCTTCGCGCGCCCTCTGCTCCTCTGCGGCGAGAGCTTTCTGCCTTTTATATCCCTCGTAACCGTCCTCGAAAAGCGTGAGTTTTTTGTCCTCGATTTCCGCCACGCTGTCGGCAATTGCCGATATAAAATATCTGTCGTGCGAAACGAAAATTACGGTGCCTTCAAAAGCCTTTAACGCCTCCTCCAGACTCTCCCTTGCGGGCAAGTCGAGGTGGTTGGTAGGCTCGTCTAAAACGAGTACGTTTCCGTGCGCATTTTCGAACACGCACAGCGCAAGCTTAGCCCGCTCGCCGCCCGAAAGCGACGACACCTTTTTGTCTATATCCTCGGGCGTGAGTCCGCACCGAGCAAGCGACGCGCGCACCTCGGTCTGCGAGTAGGAAACGTGTCTTTCCCACAGCTCCTGCAATACCGTATTTTCGCCGTTCAAGTTGGTCATTTCCTGATCGTAATAGGCGAACGCAACGTACCTTCCCAGCGTTATCGACGGGTTGTTTCCGCCCGTAATCGCCTTTAAAAGCGTGGACTTGCCCGCGCCGTTATCGCCGACGATTGCAACCTTTTTCCCGCGCTGAATTTGCAATTGACCCCCGCATATCAGCGATTTACCGCCAATTTCAAGGTTCAAACCGCGGATATTTACGACTTCTTTAGCAGGCTCCTGATTATAAGTGAAATTAAATCTGGGCGGGCGGGGCGGCGTGAACGGCTTTTCCAGAACGTCCATTCTTTCAAGCTGCTTGACCCTGCTCTGCGCGCTCCTTGCGGTGGTCGCGCGCACTATGTTTTTATCGACGTAGGTCTGTAATTTTTTTATCTCTTCCTGTTGTTTTTCGTACTCTTTCAAAGCGCGCTCGTAAGCCTGCGCCTTTAATATTTTATACTTGGAATAGTTGCCCGAATAGGTCGTCAGACGCCTGTTTTCAATCTCGGCAATTCTGCCCGTAATCCTGTCCAGAAAATACCTGTCGTGAGATACGACGAACACCGCGCCCTTGAACGATTGCAGGTAGTCCTCCAGCCAGTACAAGGTCTTTACGTCAAGGTGGTTTGTAGGCTCGTCCAGCACCAGCAAATCGGGGCTTTCCAAAAGCAGTCTTGCAAGCTTTAACCTCGTCTTTTCGCCGCCCGACATAGTGTCTATTTTACGGTCGAAAAAGTCCGAAAAGCCCATACCGCCGAGCACGGTTTTAATCCTTACGTCTACGTTGTAGCAGTCGCGCGAGGCAACAAACTTTTCAAGTGCGTCAATCTTTTGCGTGAGTGCGGAATACTCCTTTCCTCCGTACTCGCACGCGGCAAGCTCGGCTGAAAGTTCTGCAAGCTTTTCAACCGCGGCAAGCTCCTCTTTAAACACCTCGCGCATTTCGCCGTAAACGGTGTTCGCGCTGTCGTAACCGCCGTTCTGTTCAAGGTAGCCTATCCTTATTCCGCTCTTCTTTATTATCTCGCCCTCGTCGGGAAGCAGCTCGCCTAAAAGCAGTTTGATAAGCGTGGTTTTGCCCGCGCCGTTTTCGCCTACCAGCCCTACTCTTTCCCCCTCGTTAACGGCAAAGCATACCTGCGAAAATATTAAATTATCGCCGTAGCCGAAGCCGACGGAAGAAAAGTTTATAAGCATTTTTTAAAAGTCCCAGTGAGGAATAAAATCGGTCCGCGCGCTCTCCCTGTCCTGCAAAAACACGTTGGTAAGCCCCAGCCTTTGCACCGCGGCAAGCACGCTTTTATACTCCCTGTCGGTTATCCTTCTTTTAAGCTCGGGGAATTTGTCCGCTTCGCCGAAGGGCGTATACTGGCTCATTAAGCTGAAATAGACGTCCTTGGGCAAAGTTGCAACGAACTCCGCAACCTTTATACTGTCGTACGCGGCGAGGGGCAGAATGAGATGCCTGACTATGCACCCCGAAAGCATCTTGCCGCTCTCGTCGAACTTCAAGGGCTTTTGCGCCATAAACTCAACCGAAGGAAGCGCATACTTTGCGTAGTCCGCCCTACCCGTGTAACGTTCGGATAAAAACGGGTCGATAAACTTTAAATCGGGCAGATATATATCCGCAAAGCCGTCCACTATTTTCAGCGTTTCAATTCTTTCGTAGCCGTGCGTGTTGTATACCACGGGGATATTCGGGCGGTAAAGTGCGAACGCCTCGGCAATCTCGGTAACGTAGTGCGTGGGCGTGACGAGGTTAATATTGTCCGCGCCCTGCTCCTCAAGCTCCTTAAAAATTCCCGCAAGCTCTTCAACGGTTATTTCTTTTCCGCGCTCGTTGCGCGAAAGCTCGTAATTCTGGCAGAACGCGCAGCGCAGCGAACAGCCGCAAAAAAATATACAGCCGCTCCCCTTGCCGTGGGAAATCACGGGCTCCTCGTAGGGGTGCAGATAGTATTTAGCTATTTTAACGCCCTTTACGCCGCAGTAGCCGGCGCTATTTTTACGGTCGGCGCCGCAGGAAACCGGGCAGAGCGCACAATTCATAATACTATTGTAACATATAAATTGCAAGATGTAAATACGTCAAATTTATTTGACAATATTTTCTTTGCGGTATATAATGACGAAGTAACCTATAGAGAGTGTGCGAGAGAACGGCTCTGCGACCACACAGCAACCTGCTTTGCAAGGTGCTAATACCGTACCGATGGGTAAAATAAAAAGTTTGCGCCCGTTCGGTCAGCCGAGCGGGTTTTCAATTTTACATAGAGGATAAAATTTATGAAGAAGTTTTTTACGAGCGAGAGCGTTACCGAAGGTCATCCCGATAAAATTTGCGACGCGATTTCAGACGCGGTCGTGGACGCCATTTTGTCGCGCGACCCCTACGCGCGCTGCGCCGTGGAGTGCTGCGCTTTCTACGACGGCTTGCTGATTATGGGCGAGGTGACGACCACCGCGCAGGTCGATTACGAGAGCATTGCACGCGACACCATAAAAAGAATAGGCTACACCTTCGGCAGCTTTGCCTACGACAAGTGCAAAATTACCGTTGCGGTGCACGGACAGAGCCCCGACATTGCGCAGGGCGTTGACAACTCGCTTGAAAACAGGACGGGCGAAAAGTCCGCCGAGGACGAGCTGGGCGCGGGCGACCAGGGAATGATGTTCGGCTACGCATGCTCCGAAACCGAGGAGCTTATGCCCCTTGCTTTAACCCTTGCGCACAAGCTTGCAAGGCGTCTGACCGACGTCAGAAAGAGCGGACTTTTACCATACCTCCGCCCCGACGGAAAGACGCAGGTGACCGTTGAGTACGACGGCGACACTCCTAAGCGCATCGACGCGGTAGTCGTTTCTTCACAGCACGACGAGAGCGTTACGCAGGAGCAGCTGCGCGCCGATATAATAGCGCACGTTATCAAGGCGACCGTGCCCGCGGACCTGCTGGATAGCAACACGCGCATATTCGTCAACCCCACGGGAAGGTTCTTAATTGGCGGTCCCGAGGGCGACAGCGGACTGACGGGAAGAAAGATTATAGTCGACACGTACGGCGGTGCGTGCGCGCACGGCGGCGGCGCTTTTTCGGGCAAGGACTGCACCAAAGTCGACCGTTCGGCGGCGTATATGGCGCGGTATATCTGCAAAAACGCGGTTGCCGCGGGGCTGTGCGACAAGATCGAATTACAGCTTGCATACGCAATAGGCGTGTCCCGTCCCGTATCCGTTTTCGTGGATACTTTCGGCA
>JAIDIR010000343.1 GCA_029052615.1 Clostridia bacterium
TCGTAAAGCAGTACGAAGATTACGCTTCCGCCGTTACCGAGGAAGTTTTTGTCAAGCGCGATTTGCTCACGTCGTATATGAACGGCGGCTATCAGCTGGCACAGCAGTACGACAATGCGACGATTTTCAACGCGATAAAGAACAGCCTCGTTGAAAACGCGGTCTATTCGCAGTACGCAACCGTAGCGCTTTTAAAGGACAAGGTTGCCAAAAACGAGCTTTCGCTTGAAACCTTCAAGAGCAAGACGACCCAAAAGGACAAGTACGAATATCTTCTGGGCGGTGAGCAGTCGGAGGGCGTTAAAAAGGCTAAGTACGAGCTGTATTCCACGCTCAACAGCCTTCTTGACGGTGCGGAAGAGGACGAGCTTGACAAAAAGGACGGCTATACGGGAAGCGGCACGCGCTCGACTCCCGGCGGCATCGACAGCCTTAAAGAGGACCACATTCCCGAAAACTACGGCGTTTACACCGGCTATCAGGGGTATCTTCTTTCGGACGCGGGCGAATACGAGCCGCTTGACGGAACCTCGCGCAACACGCGCCGCAAGGCTTACGCTGAGTTTATAGGCAGCTTAAAGAGAAATTACGTTCTGACCGCCGAGGACACCGAAACGACCGACGTTTTAAAGCTCAGCTACGTTCAGGATTCCTACGTTTCCCAGCTGCAGCAGGAGGTTATAAACGCCTTCAACGATATGTACGAGGAGCAGCAGGAAGCGCTTATCACCAAGGTTGAGGACGGCGTTTACACCTACGTCAAGAATAAGTACGACGGCGACGACGGCGAGCTTATCACGCAGGAAAAGAGTTATTCCACCGCTGCCGCATTCGAATCGGCAATGGGCTCTGTCTCGGACACGAAGTTCATTCTTTACAGTCCCGCAACCGACGACACGGCGGAGCAGGACGGAACGAGGGGAACCTTCGGTTACGTTTACAATATTTTGCTTCCGTTCTCGACTACGCAGAACAAGAAGCTTACGGCTCTGCAGGACTACCGCAACAGTGACGTTATAGACGAAAGCGGCTATTTCGCGGAGAGAAACCAGCTCTTAAAACAGATATCCACGACAGACCAGCGCGAGGCGTGGTTCAACGGCGAAACCGACTATTCCTTCAACGCGGCGGAATACAACGAGGACAAGACCGACAAGCTTGCCTATTACGACGGCGGCAGCGCGGACAGAAAATATTTATTCTTCGAAAACAATCTTACCAAGCCCGACAAGTACGAGCCGCTTGAAAAATATACCGGTCTGTATTCGTACAACGGCAAGGTTACCAAGAATACCGACGGAAGTTACAGGCTTATTCCCAAAAAACTCAATATCGATGATATGCTTTCGGAATTTGCCGCATATATTAATTACGTACTCGGCACCGACAGTGTGCAGACCTACGCGGGCGACAAGTTCGGCGGCACTGCGTATTCGGGCGAAAACTCCGCTTATTACGGCGAAAAGTCGTTTACGGTTGAAGGCGACGACACCCAGATAGACTATTCCAAATTAGTTTACGCGACGGGCATGGTCAACCTTACCGCAAGCAAGGAGGACGCGTTCGTAACGACTTCCGACCGCTACAAGGCAATGTCGGCAGTCAATGAACTGCAGTATGCGTACACCACCGACACGGGCGTTCTTTCGCAGTATATCGGCTACTCGGTATCCGCTTACGAAACCTCCTATATCAAGGAATTCGAATACGCGGCTCAGCAGGCGCTCAGAATGGGCGTGGGCAGCTTTAAGGTCTGCGCGGGCGACTACGGCTGGCACCTTATCTACGTTACCGACGCGTTCACGTTCGAAGGCGGCAAGGGCGGCGAAGTTTACTCCCCCGTATGGAGCAAGGAAAGGGTGGAAACGGAAGGCACGTTCGAAAACCGTTTCTACGAGTGGCTCAAGGATTCGACTCTCACCAACGAAGCTTCCAAAAAGCGTGCTGAAGTTTTAAAGGATTTCAACACCGAAGAAGCGGTTAAAGTTTACGAAAAGGCTTATAAGGACTTAACGACTTAACGGAGCTCGGCTTATTCAATGAAATGGTGGCAGGCGCTCGTTCTGGGGCTGACCCAGGGCTTGACCGAATTTCTGCCCGTCTCGTCAAGCGGACACCTCACCTTTTTGCAGAGGGTGCTCGGCATTGATATAGGCGGCGCGGAGCTGTTCTTTAACATAATTTTGCACCTCGGCACTCTCGTGGCGGTGTGCATAATTTTTTGGCGGGATATTCTCGACCTGTTCAAAAAACCCTTCAAAACGCTTTTATATCTCGTCGTTGCAACCATACCCGCGGCAATTGCGGGCTTGCTTTTAGACGACGTCATAGAGGAGCATTTAATGGGCGGCAGGTACGTCGGCGTGGTGCTTGCGGTGTTCTTCACCGTCACGGCGGCGGTGCTGTTTGCAACCGAAATGATTGCAAAGCGCAGAAAAAAGGAGTTGCCTTTATGCTGGCGCACGACGCTTCCCATGGGCTTTGCGCAGGCGGTGGCAATTCTCCCGGGAATTTCGCGCAGCGGCTCAACCATAGCGGCGGGCACGCTCGCGGGCGGCACGGCTGAGGACACGTCAAAATTCTCTTTTTTAATGTCCATACCCGTAATACTCGGCAGTTTCTTCGTCGAGCTTGTTAAGGGGCTTGTCGACAAGGAAGAGGGGTTTGCCTATTCGTTCAGCGTTGCGGGACCGCAATTCGGCTGGTGCATTGCAATAGGGCTTATTATTTCCGCGGTTGCCGGACTGTTCGCAATCAAGGTCATGCTTGCGGCAATAAAAAAGGCAAACTACAAATGGTTCTCGCTCTATCTCGTTCTGCTTGCAATAGCCTGCGTGGTGTTGCAGTGCGTGGGACTCTTCAACTGAAATATAAAAAATAGTCCGTGCGCGGAAATATAAGCGCACGGATTTTCCATTTATTGTAAAACTTATATACAATCACGCAAAATCTACAAGAAAACGCCGTTGAAACGGGTGCGGCGATATAGTATAATAAAAGCGCAATACGGAGGCGGAGTATACGTTTATGGAAGAAATTCTGAAAGTAAAAAACCTTTCGAAGTCGTTCAGACTTTCGTACAAACAGCGCAGGCTGGAAGGCGGCGTGCCCATAAAAGTTGCGGTGGACGACCTGTCTTTCACAGCCTATAAGGGCGAAATTTTCGGCTTGTTGGGACCCAACGGCGCGGGCAAGACGACCACGCTCAGAATGTTGGCAACGCTAATAAAGCCCGACGGCGGCGACGCAATAGTGGACGGTGCAAGCATAGTTGCCGACCCCTACGCGGTGCGCTCCAAAATCGGATTTTTAACGAGCGAATTGAAGCTTGAAGACTTCTTTACGCCCAACTATCTTTTTGACTTTTTCAGCGGACTTTACAACGTGCCCGCCGAAAAGGCGGCGGAGCGCAAGCGCGAAATGTTTGCGCGTTTCGGCATAGATAAGTTTGCCGAGGTCAAGGTTGCCAACCTTTCCACGGGTATGCGCCAGAAGGTTTCGCTGGTCATCTCGCTGGTCAACGACCCCGACTTCATCATTTTCGACGAGCCGACCAACGGACTGGACGTTTTAACCGCAAAGACGGTCACCGACTTTTTAATCGAACTCAAAGCCAAGGGCAAGACCATAATTTTATCAACGCACATTTTCAGCTTGATTGAAAAGCTGTGCGACAGGGTGGGCGTGATAATCGACGGCAAGCTGGTGGCAATCGACACGCTTGCAAACCTGACCGCGGAAAAAAATCTGGAAGATAAATTTTTCGATTTGTACGCGCAGACCAAGGGGGCAAACGAATGAAAACCATACTCACCATAATCAAAAAGGAATTTGCCCGCTTCTTCAAGGACACGCGCCTGATGCTGACGACGCTCATTCTGCCGGGCTTGCTCATTTTCGCAATGTACTCGCTGATGGGCACGATAATGGAAAACGTGGAAAAGGACGCCGCAGAAGAAAAATGCACGGTGTACGTCGTCGGACTGCCCGAAAGTCAGTCGCCCGCGTTCAACGCCGTGTTTGATATAAAGGAAAATTATACCCCCGAAAGTGCAATGGCGGCGGTAAAGAACGGCGAGCTTGACCTGTTTATAAGCTTCCCGCAAAACTTCGACGAGCTTATAGCACAGTATTCGCCCGCTTCAAACGAGGCTGCACCCAACGTTGAAATTTATTTTAATTCAGTCGAAACGAAGTCGTTCACGGCGTACAATATTGCGGCAGGTATTCTGACCTCTTACGAGGATTCCATAGCCAACAAGTTTGATATAAACAGACCTTTAGCCGACGGCAACTTCGACCTTGCCGACGCGCAGAGCACGGCAAAAACCATACTCAAAATGGTAGTGCCCATGGTGCTCCTTATGCTGCTGTTCAGCGGCTGTATGGCGGTCGCGCCCGAATCGATTGCGGGCGAAAAGGAGAGGGGAACGATTGCCACCCTGCTCGTTACGCCCGTCAAGCGCAGCTCGATAGCAATCGGCAAAATTGCGGCGCTCAGCGTAATTGCCCTTTTAAGCGGACTTTCCAGCGCAATCGGAATGCTTGCGTCCCTGCCCAAGCTCACGGGCATGGCGGGCGGAATATCGCTTTCGATGTACGGATTCGGCAGCTACGCGGCAATACTCGCCATCGTGCTTTCAACGGTGCTCATTCTTGTCACGCTCATATCCATAGTATCGGCGTTTGCCAAGAGCGTAAAGGAGGCAACGGGGCTGGTCGTTCCGCTCATGATAATCACGATGCTGTGCGGCTTATTCAGTATGTTCGTCACGGGCACGCCGTCCATAGGATTGTTCTTTATCCCCGTATTCAACAGCGCGCTTGCAATATCTTCGGTGCTGTCGGGCGCACTCAGCGGCGCGGCAATCGCAATAACGGTATGTATGAATATCGCTTTCGCGGCTCTGCTCGTGTTCGTCCTGACGCTTATGTTCAAGAGCGAGAAAATAATGTTCAAACGCTAATATATATAATAA
>JAIDIR010000344.1 GCA_029052615.1 Clostridia bacterium
GCCACGGCGTAATTAACGCTTACGCCGTCGGGCAAAGTGCCCGCAATTTCCAGCTTGTGCGAATTGCCGTCATACGTTAAGGTGTCGCCCGTAAAGGTTATGCCCGAAACGTCGAACGTGCCCTGCTCAATCGTAGGATAAATATCAAAGGTCTTGCCCTTGTAATTTACGGTCAGCGTTATAGGGTCGCCTGCTTCGAGGTTGCCCGTAATGGTAACGCCGCTGTCGCTTGAAGAAACGGGCAGGTAGCTTGAACCGCTGTAATTCCACTTTGCCGTAACGGTAAGATTGCCCTTGATATCGCTTTCGGTTATAGGGTAGACAAGGTGCGTGCCGTCATCGTCGTACGCGGCATCTATATCCACAACCGAAGCGGCAAGTACGGTAATCTGCTTGTCGCCCGAAGCACTCGGCGTTGTAGACCTTGCGCGGATTGTTACCGTGCCAGCGGCAAGCTTGCCGCCGCTACCACCGCTGACGACCGAAAGCGTATACTTGTCGTCACCGATTTCCTTCTTGGTGCCGTCGTTATCGTTATAAACTACTTTAACCGTTATAACGTTCTTCAACGAATAGTCGCCGTCGGTAAGAGTGAACGCGTCGTAAATGCTTTCGTCTACGGCAGTGTCGTTGCCTGCGCTGTCCTTGACCTTATTTATAGTAATATCCAGACCGCTTACCGTGGCGTTCCTGAACACTAAATTTACCTTGGTATCGTCATTCTTTTCGGTCAGGGTTAAGTAATTGACTTTGTTTGCCGTGTCAGGTTCGAACTTCCAGTAGTAGTCAGAATTGCTCACACTGGGGTCCTGATTTTCGTGCCATGCCAGCGTGCCCGGAGTGGCGTTTGCGTGAACGTTTTGAATATCCGGCAGTTTACCGCCGTTATCGGTGACGTAGCGCGTAGACGGCGTCCCATTTACGTAGCCAATAGTAACGTTGGGCTTTATTCTGTCAACCGTTATCTTAAACGGTTTGTCGGTAATAGTGCCGTCCGCCCATTGATATTTTGTTTTATCCGCCAATTCCAGCGTTATAGTGTATTCGCCCGCGTTTATTATATTGGAAGTACCGGCGGAAGTTTTGTCCTCCTCCGTTGCACCGTCCACAAAGCTCTTGTACTTGATTTCCTTAACCGTTACGACGGTAGGATCCAAATGCATACTCTTATCTATCCACACGGGGTCCTTGGGAGTTACGCCGCCAACCGCTTTAAGATTGAGATTATCAAGCCAGTGCGAATGTGTGGAATTGTACTCCATTCCGCTTATATCCTTGGGGATAATGACGCCGTTCTGCGTATAGGTTGCGTAAACGCTCTCGGTTGCCATTACGTTTGTCGTAGTGGTGTTTGCGGAAGTGAGCATTACCGTGGGAATATAATCTTTGTAAGCAACGCTTGAAGGCAAATTAAATTCAACGGTCTGCTCCGCAGAGCCGCCCGACATTACTGAAACCGCCTGATATGCAACCGAGCCGTCGGTTGCGTTTTTGTCCTGCAACAACAGGACAATATTGCCAGCCTTGCCGGATGTGTTTTTGAAAGTGACTTTGACTTTATTGCTTGCCGAAGTTATTACGGGGGCAAAGCCCGTATTGCTGAAATTGCTGCCCTTTATATAAAGTTTATACTCGGGTTTTGCAGTAGAAGTACCCGTTACGTCTTTAAGAGTATTGCCGATAGTTTCGCCGTTACTGCTGGCGTAAGCTACCTGCGATAAATCGAGAACGGTTGCAGGACGGGCGTTACCTGAATTATTCATATAGTATCCGCCTATCATATTGCCACAATTATATGATGGGGAGGTCTTCGTATAAACTCCATATATTGTCGTTACCGCAGGGGCAGCACTACCATCGGTGAAAGGTTCACGCACGGTAGTAAAGAGACCGGGGTCAGTTTTTAGTGCATCGGTTAATATTCCGTTAGACGCCATATAGTTAGGATAACCGTTTTGCCAACCTGTAAAAGCATAGGTAGGATTCCTTTCCGCAATCTGCTCGAAATACGTTTTACCGTTTACACTGTCAACAAAGCCGTAATCTGCGGTATTGGCAACGTCCTCTATATCGAGATAGAACAATCTGTCGCCACTGACTTTATCGCCGACTACGTAATTATTGCCACCGGTGACGTCGGGGTCCATAGAACGGGATGCCGCGGCATTAGCGTTACTAAAATTATAATTAACAGTGAACGCTGTAGCTTTCAAAAATGGAGACGTACTCGGCCACCATTGTAAACGCGTTATATAAGGTTTGGTGCCTTGAACTGCATTTTTAAAGTTAGAATCACCAACAATAGTTATCTGGTCAATAATTGAATTATCTGTATACGAATTCAATCCACCGGTAGCTGGAACATAATATTTGATATCTTCACCGTTCGTAGTCTTGGGACCGTTTAAAATAGCGCGCGCACAACTTGTTCCCCAAAAAACGGTATCAGTTGTCAGAACAGAGTTGTAATACAAAGCATAATGCAGTTCTGACTGCATCAAGAGATTTTTACCGCTGCCGTACTTATCATCGTTCTTTTTGAGAACGCGCCATTTCATAGGCGTACCGGTTGCCGTAGGAATATAACCACCCCGCCCCGAATCTGCCATAATAAAATCAGAGCCGAAATAGACGTACTCCGTTTGACCGCCCTGAATTTTATTTTCAAAATTGGTGTTTACGGTGCCCGTACTCGAGTCAATACTTAATACTGAAGCGGAACCGTTTGCCGACGTGTCGGCGTAAGCGTTATTGCCTGCGCCCGAAAGCGAAAAAACCGTGCCGAAAGTGAGCGCAGTGCACGCGCACAACGCCGCTAACATTCCTCCCACGAAAGTCTTACGCTTGATTTTCATAAACCGTACTCCTTTGCGGGCTGGAAAAAAATAAGGGCAACCATTAAAGGTTGCCCGCATTTAGTACCTTTAATGCTGCTCTTAATCCAAATACACCACTATCGGGAAGTACGGAAAATAGGTACTACACTGCCTGTAGTACGTCCGACGATAGTGGATTATTATTCAGTTTGGATTAAGAGCATACTTATTATATCATACGATTTATAATTTTCAATACTTTTCGACAAAGTTTTTAAAAATAGTTGTTAATTTTGCATAAAACACAATATATTGTGGGTGCAAGGCAAAAAAAAAGCCCCGCGCAAACTGCGCGGGGCAATTTTTATTAAAGTTTTTCCAAAAGACGGAAGTCGACGCCCTTGTCGCTTATCTTTATGATTTCGACCTTTACGGTGTCGCCGATGTTTACGACGTCCTCCACCTTTTCAACACGCTTGTTGGAAAGCTTGGAAATGTGAATCATACCGTCCTTGCCGGGGGCAAACTCTACAAACGCGCCGATGGGGATAACTCTTACAACCGTGCCGACGAACATATCGCCTACTTCGGGGTCGTGCGCAATCGAAAGAATTATCGCCTTTGCCCTTTCCGCATTCTCGATAGGACCGACTGCGGAAATATAGCCTCTGCCGCTGTCGTCGTCGTTGAACTCGATTTCCGTGCCCGTTTCTTCCATAATCTTCTTGATTACGCAGCCCTGCTTGCCGATAACGTCGCCGATTTTGTCGGGTGCGATTTCGAAGCTGATAATCTTGGGTGCGTATACGGAGAGCTGGGGCGCAACCTCGGGAACGCATTCCAGCATTTTGGAAAGTATGAGCTGTCTGCCCTCGTTCGCCTGATTGATTGCCGTGTGCATAATCTCTTCGGAAATGCCCTTGATTTTGATATCCATCTGAATAGCGGTGATGCCGTTGACCGTGCCCGCTACCTTAAAGTCCATATCGCCGAGGAAATCTTCCAAGCCCTGAATATCCGTCATTACGCGGAATTCGCCCGTTTCCTGATTTTTGATAAGTCCCATTGCCACGCCCGCGACGGGTGCCTTGATGGGTACGCCCGCGTTCATAAGCGCCATGGTCGAGCCGCAGACCGACGCCATGGACGACGAGCCGTTGGACGACATTATGTCGTTGACCACTCTGATTGCATAGGGGAACTCCTCCTCCGAGGGAATGACGGGAACCAGAGCGCGCTCCGCAAGGGCGCCGTGTCCGATTTCACGCCTGCCGGGGGAACGAAGCGCCTTTGCCTCGCCCGTGCAATAGCCGGGGAAATTGTAGTGGTGCATATATCTCTTGTAAGTTTCTTCGTCCAGTCCTTCAAGCTTCTGCACCTCGCTCATCATGCCGAGGGTGCAGGTCGTAAGGGTCTGGGTCTGACCTCTGGTGAACACAGCCGAGCCGTGCGCGCGGGGAAGAACGCCCTTTTCGCACCAGATGGGACGAACGTCCTTTAAGCCTCTGCCGTCGGGACGGATGCCCTTGTCGAATATCTTTGCGCGCACCTTTTCCTTAGTTAAATAATAAAGGCTGTCCTTGATTTCGCGCTTGTTTTCGGGATAGATTTCCGCAAAATGCTCCAAGGTTTCGGTTTCGACCTGCGCCTGTCTTGCCTCCCTTTCCTGTCTGTCGAAGGTTTCGATTGCCCAGTCGATTTTTGCGCCTGCGTATGCGCGCACTTCCTTGTCAAGCTCCTCGGGGATATGATACAGCTCGATTTCAAGCTTTTTCTTGCCGACTGCGGGAACGATTACGTCCTCGATATACGCGCAGATTTTCTTGATTTCGTCGTGACCGTACATAATCGCGCCGACCATTTCGTCGTTGGTGACTTCGTTTGCGCCTGCCTCTATCATTAAAATCGCGTCCTTGGTGCCCGCGAGGTTGAGGTGAATTGCGCTCTTTTCGCGCTGCGCAAGGTCGGGGTTGATGACGTACTTGCCGTCTACCATGCCCACTACTACCGAGCCGGTGGGACCTGCCCAGGGGATATCGGAAATTGCGATTGCGATTGACGAGCCTATCATTGCAAGGGGTTCGGGCTGAACGTCGGGCTCAACCGAAAGCGCCTGTGCAATTACCACTACGTCGTTAAAAAGTCCCTTGGGGAACAGGGGGCGCAGAGGT
>JAIDIR010000345.1 GCA_029052615.1 Clostridia bacterium
CTATGAAAAAAGCGGGCGGCAACGGTGAATTTGCGGTAAAGTCGCAGGCGTTCTTTAAGGCATACAATGGCAGATAACAGCATTTTTATAGACAAAGTAAAAATAACCATAAAGTCGGGCGACGGCGGCGACGGAATGAATTCCTTTAAAGCCTACAAGGGCAAGCCTGCCTGCGGACCCGACGGCGGCGACGGCGGTAAGGGCGGCGATATCTATATATTTGCCGACCAGTCTTTAAACACGCTGTTGCCCTTCCGCTACAAGACCAAGTACGTTGCGGGCAACGGTGAGCGCGGCGGCACCAATCTCTGCACCGGAAGGGGCGGCGAGGACGTCGTTATACGCGTGCCCGTCGGCACCGTTATAAGGGATTCGGAGAGCGGCTCGGTAATCGCCGATATGTTCACCGCCGGCGAAAAGAAAATGATTTGCGAGGGCGGCAGAGGCGGCAAGGGCAACGTGCGCTTTACCACGGCAAGGCGGCACGCGCCCAACTTTGCGCAGAAGGGCGAAAAGACCGAACTGCACGAGCTTGTATTAGAGCTTAAAGTCATTGCGGACGTGGGGCTTATCGGTTTCCCCAACGTCGGCAAGTCCACGCTGCTTTCCAAAATTTCGGCGGCGCATCCCAAGATTGCAAACTATCATTTCACCACGCTTTCGCCCAATTTGGGTGTGGTGCGCGTTTACGACGATAGCTTCGTGGCGGCGGATATTCCCGGGTTAATCGAGGGCGCGGCGCAGGGCGCGGGCTTGGGTCACGACTTTTTAAGGCACATCGAAAGGACGCGCATGCTGGTGCACGTTATAGATATTTCGGGGTGCGAGGACAGGGACCCTTTGGACGATTTTCAAAAGATAAACGCCGAGCTTAAAGGGTATTCCGAAAAGCTTGCCGCGTTGCCGCAGATTATCGCGCTGAACAAGTGCGACGTTGCGGGCGCGGAGGAAAACGTTAAGACGTTTAAAAAGAAGTACGGCAAGAAATATCAAATTTATACCATAACCGCCGTCAGCGGAGAGGGCACGGAGGAGCTTATTAAAGCCGTGCGCGACGTGCTTATAACGCTGCCCGCTGCCGAGCCCATTGAGGCGGACGAAAACTTCACTTACAGAAAGAGCGGCAACCTCGGCTTCGAAATCGTTCTGGAGGACGACGGGGCTTACGTCATTTACGGAAGTTTAGTGGACATGCTGTGCAGAAACGTCGCTTTGAACGACACCGACTCGATGGCGTATTTCCAGAAAATTCTGCGCGAGAAGGGAGTTATTGCCGAGCTTAAGCGAATGGGCATAAAAGAGAAGGACACGGTTGTAGTCGGTGATGTGGAATTTGAATTTGTGAACTAACGGAGAAAATATATGTTGACGAGTAAACAGAGAAGTAAATTAAAATCCCTCGCCGCCAATCTGGACCCCGTGGGGCAGGTAGGCAAGGAGGGAATTGGCGAAAATATGCTTAAAAGCTTTTCGGACTGCCTTGAAGCGAGAGAGCTTATCAAGGTGCATATTCTTGAAAATGCGGACGGCGAGCCGCAGCAGATCGGCAGGGAGCTTGCCGCGCGGCTGGGCGCGGAGTGCGTTATAGTAATAGGCAGAAAAGCCGTGCTCTACCGCAGGTCGTCAAAGAAGGACTTCAACCACATTCAGCTGGTCTGACCGAACAGCAGGCTGACGGCGGAAAGCACCATAAGCAGCCCTCCCGACACTATGTAGTAAATAGTGACGGAGTGCGAAGTGAAGAAGGAAAAGAATAGCAGGGAAAGCCCGCAGAAAAAGAGCGACGGGCACAGCCTGCGGTTGAAACGCTTTTTTATTCTTTTAAAGATATTGGGCTTTTTCACGTTACCCAGCGCGTACTTTTCGGGCAACAAATTTTTGTCCTTTAACAGGGCGTAAATTTCGGAAACGCAGGTCACGCGAATTTCAAAATCTTCGGCAAGCGACAGCGCGGCGGGCGAAACCTCGCAGCAGAAAACGCACTTGTTTTTAGGTACGTCGCTTTTGATTATTTCAGCTATATCGTCGGGGGAAACGGGCGAAAGCTTAAAGTTGAAAAAATAGGCGTTTTCCCCGTCCTGAACGAGGTTATCCCCGACATATGCGCCGTTCAACGCGCTTAAAAACAATTTCTGAACCTCTTTTAAACTGCATACCGAAAGGTGGAGTGAAAGCGACTTTTTCTCGCTTTCGCCAAGCGATAGAATAAGGTGTTTTTTGCGCTTGGAGTACAGAACGAAAAAGGCGATAACCGCGCAACCGACCGCCACACCCACGGCGCATATAAGCGCGGTAACGGCGCTTTTGGTGTAAAAGCGGATAAGCGTAAAGCTTAAAATAAACGCGCACAGCGCAAAGAATAAAACGTCCGAAATCAGGGCAAAATTTACTTTCCTCATAGCAAAGTTATTGCCTTTGATACTAAATATTAAACGTCACGGAAACGATGGAAAAAATTGCGATTTTCGGCGGGGCGTTCAACCCCGTCCACCGCGAGCACGTAAACCTTGCGAAGGCGGCGGTGAAGGAGCTCGGGCTCGACAAAATAATAATTATGCCCACGGCGGTCAGCCCCCACAAGAGCGGGAAGCTTTCCGCTGATTTCTGGCGGCGCTACGAAATGTGCCGCCTTGCGTTTTCCTGCGTTCCCGAAGCGGAGGTCAGCAATTTCGAGCTGACGCGCGGCGGCGTTTCCTACACCTATCTCACCTGCAACCACTTTGCGCAAATCTATAATAACGCCAAGCGATATTTCATAATCGGCGCGGACATGCTGGAAAACTTTCCGCACTGGAAAAACCCCGAGCAAATTCTTGCAACCTTCAACCTTGCCGCGTGTGCAAGGGAGGACGGAAAGGGCTTTGACGACTGCCGCAGAACCGTTGAAAGGCTGTTTTCGACCAAGGTGGAAACAATACACTACGTGGGCGAAAAGGTCAGCTCGACCGAGATAAGAACGCTTGCCGCGCTGGGCGAAAATTTTGGCGCGTATGTAAATTCGCAAGTTTGTCAATACATTGAGCAAAGCGGACTATACGCAATCGACGGCGTGAAAAAGGTCAGGGAAATGCTTAAGCTCGAGCGGTGGGAACACACCGTCCGCGTTGCGGTAATGTGCGCGAAAAACGCGGCGCGCGCGGGGCTGGACGAGGAGCAGGCAATAACCATGGCGGCTCTGCACGACTGTGCAAAATACCTGCCTGCGGACAGCGAATATTTAAAGGGCTTCACGCCGCCTGCAAACGTGCCCGCGCCCGTGCTTCACCAATATACGGGGGCGTACGTTGCGGAGCATACCTTCGGGGTGACCGACAAAACCATTTTAAACGCAATCGCCTGCCACACCACGGGCAGGGAAAATATGACCGACGCGGACAAGCTTTTGTATCTTTGCGATATGCTTGAGGAGGGCAGGAATTTCCCCGGCGTGGACGGGCTTAGAAAGCTGTTCAAAAAGGACTTGGACGAATGTCTGTACGCGGCGTTAAAGCACCAGATTGAGTATTTAAAAACGACGGGCGCGCCCGTGGACGAACGGACGGAAAAAGCGTATAACTATATTAAGGATAAAAATTATGAGTGAATTAAACAGCAAACAAAAGACCTTGCAAATCTGCAAATATTTAAGCGACAAAAAGGCAAGCGGCATAGTATATATAGACGTGGAAAGCAAAACCTCGCTGTGCGATTATTTCGTGATATGCAGCGGCAGGTCGTCCACACAGGTCAAATCGCTTGCCGAAAATCTTGAAGAAAAGATGGAAAAAGAGCACGCGCTTGCACCCCGCCGCCGCGAAGGCGTGCGCGAGGGCAGGTGGGCTGTCTTAGATTATCAGGACGTAATAGTTCACGTTTTCAACGACGAGGAGCGCGACTTTTACCACCTGGAACGCTTATGGGAAGACGGCAAAAACCTAACGCGGTACGAAGACTGAAAACTCACTTTTTAAATTGAATTTCGCGCGGCTGGGAATAGCTTTTCCGCGCGCGTTTCTTTTCTACTATATAATAAACGGGCTCGGACTTTTTTTCCGGCTTGGGCTCGGGGGGAGGGTCCTTTTTGCGCCGCGTGCTCAAAAAGCCGACCACGGCAAGTTTAACGAGGTGAACCAAAGCAAAGCAAATTACGAAAGTTAAAATAAGATACAAAAAACCTAAAAGTGCCATAACCCTATGGTAAGGCATAGGTAAAGTAAAAAATTGTAAAAATTTAAAAATAAAGGTGATTTTATGCAGGAAGCAATCGGGCAGACCAATCTCACTAACGACGACGAGCAGTATAAGGAATTCAAGCGTATCAAGCGGTTGGAGGAGGCAAAGGCAAGCGTTGCTAAGATAGAGTGCGACTGCCTTTCTTCTTTCACCGACAAAATCATTTTAAAGGAAACGTGCAAAACGGCAAACGCGCTGGGCATTGGCGCGGTGGTGGTTTTTCCCTCCTACGTAAAGGCGTGCGTATCCTATTTGGGCAAGGACCCGCAAACTGCGCTTATTGCCGCAATTTCCTATCCGTTCGGGGAGGAAACGACGGACGTCAAGGTGGCGGCGGTAAAACGTGCCGTAAAGGACGGTGTGGACGAGGTGGAGGTAAGCGCGCCCATGGCTTTTTTGAAGGACGGCAACTGGGCGTACTTTAAAAAGGAATGCAAAAAGATTAAAAAGTCCGCGCGTATGCGTGCGGTGCGCATAGTCATAAACTGTTCGCTTTTGAACGAAAAGGAAATTTTAAAGGCGAGCGTGACGGCGGCTGACGCGGGCGTCAACTGCCTGCGGTTGAACTTTGCGGACGGCGAGCTTATTTCCAAGGTCAAGACGGCGATAAAGGGCAAGAGCTTAATAAAGGCGGAGCGCGCCGAAAACGCCGCCGCTTTTGCCAACGCCTGCGTGATGGGGGCGGACACCGTTTCGTGTACCTCGGCGGTGGAGCTGGCAAACTACCTTTTAAAACAGGCTGAAAGCAACTAAATAGCGCGCACCAACCACAATATATAGTGG
>JAIDIR010000346.1 GCA_029052615.1 Clostridia bacterium
GAATACACCGTGCCCCAAAGCGCGGCGGCGGCATTCTTCGGAAGCACGGTAAACTTCCTCAAAGCAAACTGGCTGTGGTTCGTAATCGGCGCGGCGGCACTGCTGTTCCTGATAATTCTTATCTGTATAATCGCGAGCGCGAAAAAGAAAAAGCGCAAGCGCGAGGAGCTGGAAGAACAGCGCAGGCTTGAAAGGGAAGAGCGCGAAAAGCAGGAGCGCGAAGAGCGCAGACGCGAGGAGCGTGAGGAGCGCAGAATGGACCGTATGTCGCAGCAGCAGATGATGATGCCGCAAATGATGCCCCAGATGATGCCTCAGATGCCGCAAATGCCCCCTCAGCAGCAGTATGCGCAGCAGGGACAGGGCGCGGCGACGGGCGGCGGCAATGCGGACAGCGCGCAGCTTGCGCAGATGCAGGCGGAGCTTGCGGCGGTCAAGGCTGAACAGGCGGCAATGCGTGCAGAGCAAAACGCCGTTTTGCGCAGTGATATGAACGCTTTGCGCAACGACTATATGTTTGACAGAACGGGCGGCAGAGGTCCTATTCCTGCGGGAATGACCACCGAAACGCTGGTTGAAATTATAACGGCGGCGGTTAAGAGCGCGATTTCCGGCGATACTAAGCCCGCGGCGCAGAAGCCCGCAGAGCAAAAGGCGGAAGAGAGCGCAAAGGAAACGGCGGCTCCCGTGTGCCCTCCCGACGCGGTTATGACCACGGTCACGACTACCAAGATAGACACGACCAAAAAGGCGGCTCAGACGGCGGAACGCGCTCAGGCGCCCGCTCCCGTAAGGACGGTGGTGCGCAACATAGTGGCGCCTATGCCCGTGGACGACGGCAGAGTGTTTGACGTGGGCGGCTTCTATAAGCCCGCAGACCCCGTAGACGATTTGGATATGGACGACAAAACCGAATAATTAAGAAGCCCCGCGCAGGTTGCGCGGGGCTTTTTTTGCCGTCATACCACAACATATTGTGTTTGGTGTAAAATTTAGCACTATTTTAAAGAATTTTGTCAAAAAC
>JAIDIR010000347.1 GCA_029052615.1 Clostridia bacterium
GATATAATTTTCTTGTAAAAAATCATAGGAGAAATTAAAATGACCATCGGAATTATTTTAGGCATTATCTTTATGGCTGCGACTATCGTTTGCATAATGATTGCGGTTATGCTTGCTTCCGGCTTAAGACTGTTTGCTCCCGCAGGCAGAAAAAAGGTAAGCAAAAAGCCGCTTGCAAGCGGTATAAGCTTCGGCGCGGCGGCGCTTTCGTTCATTCTGTTCCTGTTCATACCGTTCAGCTTCCACACCGTGCAGGCGGGCGAAGTTGCGGTAGTCAAGCACCTGGGCAAGGCGCAGAACGTAAGAACGGCGGGCACCTACTTCGATTTCTGGATAACCGAAACGTACGAAAAATACGACGCCAAGGTTCAGAATCTGGACATTAAGACCTCCGCGTACTCCAAGGACGCGCAGACCATGGACATCTTAATGACCGTGCAGTATCAGATTGATACTTCCAAGATGATAGAAATTGCAACCAACTACGGTTCGCTGAGCGTGCTTTCCAACCGTATTCAGAGCGTGACAATCGAAAAGGCAAAGTCGGTGCTTTCGGCGTATTCGGCTATGAACATAATCGAAACGCGCGCAAACATTTCGCCCAAGGTGGAGTCGACCGTAAAGGAGGCTATCGACAGCAACTATTACGTTTCGATTAACACCGTCGTTCTTACCAACATAGATTTTTCGGACAGCTTCGAAAAGACGGTTGAGGACAAGATGATTGCCGAGCAGGAAAAGCTGAAGGCTGAGTACGAAAAGGAAACGGCTATAATCAACGCCGAAAAGGAGCTGGAGGTTGCCAAGAGGCAGGCGGAAGCGGCCATCGAAAAGGCAAAGGCAAGCGCGGAAGGTCAAGTGCTTGCGGCGCGTGCAGAGGCGGACGCAATCAAGGCAAAGTCGATAGAAGTGGCGCGTGCGCTCGGCTTTACGATTAACGAAACTACGGTCAAGGCGGAGGACGGCACTGAAACCGTTGAGTACGAAATCGACTTCGAGGGCAAGTCCGCTGAAGAGGTTAAGCTTATCACCGAGTACTTGAAGTACGTGGAATACCTCAACAAGTGGGACGGCAAGCTTCCCGACGTGGTTGCCGACGGCTCTAACATTATGATTCCCGTACAGCCGTAAAACTCAATAAAAAATCAAGGCAGGGCGCAACGCTCTGCCTTTTTTTGTCATAAATGTATTATGTCCTAAAAATATATGAATACATCCGTTTTGTATATGGACGGGAAAGGGGCTGAAGGACTATAATTATTGCGTAAGATTATGTTGCGCATTGCGCGCGCGTAAAGGAGAAAAAATGACCATTAAACAAAAGTTGGACAATTTGGTTGAAGAGCTTGGAAACGTGGGTATCGTTCCCGTAATCAAGCTTGACAAAGTCGAAAACGCAAAGCAGCTTGCAAAGGCTCTGCGCGACGGAGGAATTAACTGTGCGGAGGTTACCTTCCGTGCAAAGGGTGCCGACCAGGTAATCAAGGCGATGACCGAAGCTTATCCCGACATGCTCGTCGGTGCGGGCACGGTTTTAACCTGCGAGCAGGCGGACGCCGCTTACAAAGCGGGCGCAAAGTTCTGCGTGGCTCCCGGACTCAACCCCAAGGTTGTAAAGCACTGCCTTGACAAGGGTATTCCCTTCGCGCCCGGTCTTTCCTCGGCAAGCGAGATTGAGCAGGCGCTGGAGCTGGGGCTCGACTTTGCAAAGTTCTTCCCTGCGGAGCAGGCGGGCGGACTTCCCTACATAAAGTCGGTCTGCGGACCCTACACCACGATGCGCTTTATGCCCACGGGCGGAGTTACGGCGGATAACCTCAACACCTATCTCGCATACGACAAAATCGTTTGCTGCGGCGGCAGCTGGATAGTTCCTTCCAAGCTTCTGGAAGCTGAGGACTGGGCGGGCATTACCGCGCTCTGCCGCGAGGCTATCGACAAGATGCTCGGCTTCAAGATGGTGCACGTCGGCATCAACTGCGCAAATCCCGAGGAGGCGGAGAGCGTTGCCGACAAGTTCGACGCGGCTTTCGGCTTCACCAAAAAGGTGGGCAACAGCTCGGTGTTCGCTTCCACTTACGTGGAGTGCATGAAGTCGCCTTTCAAGGGCGATATGGGTCACATCGCCGTATCAACCAACTCGGTTAAGCGCGCGGTATACCAGTTAAAGATGCGTGGCTTCGAAGCGGACGAAAGCTCTTTCAAGTACGACAAGGCGGGCAATATGACCGTGGCGTATTTAAAGGATAGCTTCGGCGGCTTTGCCGTTCACTTGGTTCAGGCAAAGTAATTGCGCTCTGCTTATAAGCTTCGCAATACTGTGTCTTGCTCGCTTCTAATC
>JAIDIR010000348.1 GCA_029052615.1 Clostridia bacterium
GCACCACCCAAACAATTATATAAACCAGTTTGAAATAATCGAAGAAAACGCTTAAAACGGTAAAAGCCGTTCCTGCCAGAACCAAGAGTATTATCGACAATACGAACGTAAAAGGAATAAAGTGCCTTATGCCCATTGAGCCGGGACATAACTTCATAGTGATTACGTTCCACGTGCCGTTGCTCTTTGCCATAGCTGAAATACCTTTCACACTATCGCGGCAATAATACGTTAAATTTATATCGTCGGAAAGATAGACTTTTCCTCCGTTTTTTCTTATACGGTAATTTATTTCATTATCTTCATTGCGTACAAGCCTTTCGTCAAATCCGCCGTACTGACTGAACACTTCCCTTCTGAACGCACCGAAAGGCACCGTATCAACGTAGCCGCTTTTGCCGTTCGTTCTGAACTGCGAGTTTCCCACGCCGAATTTAGAGGACAACATCTTTGCAATTGCATTGCCCGTAAATCCCTTGGATTTTGTTTGCGCCACGCCTCCGACGTTATCGGCATCGACCGTATTCAGACATTCGACACATTTCGAAATATAATCGGTTGCATACTCGGCGTGAGCGTCAAGCCTGATTATATATTTGCCCGTAGATGCGGCAATTCCTATATTCATTGCGCAGGGCACTATTCTTTTAGGATTGTTTAATATCTTAATTAAATGAGGATATTTCGTATAAAATTCGTTTAAAATTTCCAACGTCCTATCCGTAGAGCAGCCGTCTACGAATATCCACTCCATGCAATCCGCAGGATAATCCTGCATAAGCAGAGAATTGATGCAATTCTCTATATATTTTTCCTCGTTAAGTATCGGCATAACCACCGACACAAAATCGCCCATACTTTTACCTCTTCAATACTGCGAAAACAGTTTTAAACATAGTGCCTATATCGCGCCAGAACCCCTGCTTTTTAAGCGACTGCAGATTGTATTCCATCTTTTGCGGAAGCACGACTTCGACGTACGTATCGTCGACGTTTTCGGCGTCCTTTAAAAGTTCGTCCTCGTCCTTGAATTTAATGCTCGCTTCGCTGGTCACACCCGCAGGCAGCAGCAAGGTTGCAAGCATTTCGTCCGAATACCTTTCCACGTATTTGGGAACTTCGGGGCGGGTGCCGACGAAGGACATAGTTCCGCGCCAGACGTCGACAAGCTGGCTGACCTCGTCCAGACGGCACTTACGGATAAACTTGCCGACTTTCGTTATTCGCATATCGTTGCTCACGGTGACCTGGCTGCCCATTTTATCGGCGTTGTTCACCATGGTTCTGAACTTGAAGATGCGGAATTTTTTTCCGTATTGCGTCACCCTCTCCTGTCTGAAAAATACGGGGCCGCGGCTGTCGATTTTAATCGCGATAGCCAGAATAATGAACACGGGCGAGAGCAAAAGAAGCATCAGCGTGGAAACGAAAAAATCGAAACACCGCTTCCAGAACAAACTGAAGTTTTTCTTTCTCAGCTTTTCGTAATATGGTCTGACCGCCTCGTTCTGCATTTCAGGCGGTAATTTTTTCCACTTCTTAACCAACATCAAATATATTCTCTTACGACGTCACGATAATTCTGGATTATATATTCAACCTCTTCGTCGGTTAAACACGTGTGAAGCGGCAGCGTAATTTCGTTTGCAAAATTAGCATACGCATTCGGATAGTCCTTTATATCGAACCCGAGATTTTTATACGCCGTGTGCATGGGCAACGGCTTATAGTGCACGTTGCAGGCTATGCCGCGCTCCGCCATTTTGATAATTATCTCGTTGCGCTGTTCGACGGTAATACCGGGAACGCGCGTGATATAGAGATGCCCCGACGACGAATAATCCTTGCCGTAATGAGCCAAAACCTTGACGCCCGCGGGTATGAACGCCGCGTCGTATTTTTCTATTATGCTCTTCCTGCGCGCCAGCATTGCGGGGTAGCGCTTCATCTGCGCAAGCCCCATAGCCGCGGCAATATCCGTCATATTGCACTTGTACCAAGTACCGATAATATCGTACTCCCAAGCCCCGAGCTTGGTCTTTGCAAGGGCGTCCTTAGACTGACCGTGCAGGGACAGTAGCTGCAGCTGGTGGTAAATCTCCTCGTCGTCGACACCTTCAACGTGCCTCCACGTCAAAGCGCCGCCTTCCGCCGTCGTGAAATTTTTAACCGCATGGAAAGAGAACGCCGAAAAATCGGCTATACTTCCCACTTTTTTACCGTGCCATTCCGCACCGAAAGCATGAGCCGTATCCGCGCAAACCGCAATTCTGCCCATAGCTTTCTGTATATCGTTAGAGGGGCTGAAAAGCTTTCTCTTACTTTCGACTATGCTGAAAATTCTGTCGTAGTCGCAGGCAATGCCCGCCAGATCAACGGGAATAACCGCCTTGGTGTTTTCGGTTATAGCTTTTTCAAGCTTGTCATAGTCCATTTCAAGGCTGTCCTTCTGCGTGTCGACGAGGACGATTTTAGCCCCTACGTGGTCGATAACCGAAGCAGACGCCGTATAGGTATATGCGGACGTTATGACTTCGTCACCTTTACCTATCCCCAGTATGCGCAACGCCATTTCGGCACAGGCGGTTTGCGAATTGAGACAAACCGCACGGTTAGTGCCGCAAAATTCGGCAACCTGGCGCTCAAGCTCCTTGGTTTTAGGACCGGTAGTAATCCAGCCCGATTTCAGCGCGTTGCCTACCTCTTCAATTTCAAGCTCCGATATATCCGGAGGAGAGAATGAAATTTTCATATTTTATCCTTACGGTTATAATTTATTTGTTTTGCAAATCGGGTTTATATGTCGTGACGAGGTGGGAAACGAGGACCTTCATCGCGTCGGTTTCGTCGTACGCCGCCTTGTACAATTCGTCAAGCTTTTTCCACAGATTACTTTCGTCAAGCTGAATGGGGTTGGCGATATTTATAAGCCCGTTGGGCGTGGTCTGCATACCCTCCTCGTCCATCAGCCTTTCCTCGTAAAGCTTTTCGCCCGGACGAAGCCCAGTGCACTTGATTTCAATATCCACGTTGGGCTCGAGCCCCGAGAGCTTTATGAGGTTGTAAGCGAGGTCGTAAATCTTGACGGGCTCGCCCATATCGAGCACGAAAATCTGTCCGCCCTGTGCGTACGCGCCCGCCTGCAACACCAGCGACACCGCCTCAGGTATGGTCATGAAGTATCTGATTATATCCTTGTGCGTTACCGTGACGGGACCGCCTTCGGCAATCTGCCTTTCGAAGAGCGGAATAACCGAGCCGTTGGAGCCGAGAACGTTGCCGAAACGCACCGCAACGAACTTCGTGTTTTTGCTGTTTCTGCCTATGGTCTGGATA
>JAIDIR010000349.1 GCA_029052615.1 Clostridia bacterium
AAACGAAAAATAAGTTTGAATTAATGCAAAAAATGCGGAGCCGCTAATCGGCTCCGCATTTTAAATTAACTTTAAATCTCTTTTAATTTTTAGGTAAGTATTCGTAGCCGTTTAATATATCTTTCTTTTTCTTGCCGTTAGTACCTGCAAGTCCAAGATCGCCTAATCCGTCCAAGCCGTCACCCTGAGTAATTACAGCCAACACGACGAAAATCACCAAAGCCAGAACGGCAAAAGAACAGCAGGCAATGTTTTTGATATGCTCTTTTACGTCGGATGAACGTACGGTCAGAGAAATCAATATTGCAATAAAGGGTATAAGACTTATTGCGGCAAGGCTGAAAGTCGTCAGGTCTGAAAATATCATACCCAAAATAACCGCCGCTGCCGCCAAAACGACAAGCGCGATTTCGCAGATTACGTAATGATTTTGAAAGAAAGTCAAACCGGTTAACAGACAGTACAATCCAAACAGTGCAACCAATGCCGCAAATACCGTGCAGCTCTGCCAAACGGCAGGATAAGCGCCCAGATATTCGTACATACTGCTCAGGGCAATTCCGCTTGCCGCGGCGTTTATAAGGATTGTGGGAATTGAAAGTGACAGGGTTGCGTTTTTGCGCAGAATAATGAACGTTATCAGCATAAATATCAAAATTGCTATGCCGACAGTTACGCCTATCCAGTAATTCAGTTTAAAAAACTGCATTATATGCATAGACGCAAAACATAAAAGCAGCGTGATTGCAAATCCTGCAAACGATATTAAACATTTTTTGCTGATTTTTGCTGTGTTCATACATACATTATATCAAAATTTAAAAACTTTTTCAAGTTTTTAATAATAATTTAGCTTTATGCGCCGTGCGCAAAACCAACCGTTACCCGAACGCGCTTGACATATTGCCGTGCAGTTGGTAAAATTTAGTTATGGACATCGCAATTTTGAAGTGGGTTCACCAAGTTTTTCATGACCAGACTTGGCTGAACTATATAATGAAATACGTCACTTATATCGGTGAGTTCGGTGCAGGCGCTATTATTTGCGCAATCGCTCTTCTGATATTCAAAAAGACGCGCTGGGCAGGAGTGGCAGTTGCGTGCGCCTGCGTTCTTGACGTGCTTATAGTCAACGTGATTTTGAAGCTCAGCGTTAACCGCGCGCGCCCGTGGCAGACCTATCCCGATTTGGGCTTTCAGGAATTCCATTTATCAATCGGGGTAAGGGAGCCTTCCGATTCGTCCTTCCCGTCTGGACATACGGCGGCGCTTTTTGCTGCGGCGGTTGCACTCACAATGTATTATAAGGTGAAGGGGCTACCCGCAATTGCCGTTGCGCTTTTGGTTGCCATTTCAAGAATTTATCTGTGCATGCATTATCCTACCGACGTTCTCGGCGGTATGTTTATCGGCGCGGCTTGCGGCGTCGGCGGGTACTTCCTTATGAAGGCCGGTAAAAAGTACGTATGGCCTGAAATCTTAAAGCTCTTTTCAAAAAAGAAGTCCGAAGAAACTCCGCCCGAAGAACAGAGAACCGAACAGCAAGATGAAACTACGGAAATAGAAGAGGAGCAATCAGAACAATAAAAATAAAAGACTGAGCCGATATTTCGGCTCAGTCTTTTTGGTTGAGTATGTTGTGCGTAAATTGGACCTATTAAATATTTTTTAAAACTATTACTTCGTCATACTTGGGGG
>JAIDIR010000035.1 GCA_029052615.1 Clostridia bacterium
GTTTTAATTATTTGCTATTTGCTGTATCTTACGTGTTTTTTATGGTTCGGTGTTGACTTTTTTATAAATACGTATGCATATTGTACCGAATTTACTACGGCGGAGACGATAGGCGTTTTTTTGTTTATATGCAGTATAGTTTGCACGTGCCCCGTCATTATAAGCTTATGCCTTATAATTTTTAAAACAATAAAGAAAAGATGGGTTATTTATACGCCTCGTGTTTCAGGTTGGCACGAAAAAATTGACAGATATGCATTAGGTATAGTCGGCGGTTTATTGAAAGCAATATTTATAATTATAATTGTTATATTGTTTAGGAATAGATTTTTATTGACGGGATTTATATCAATTTTATTCGCTTTTTTAAGCATAGTTATTGCTGACGTTATAGGTATAATATTAAGTAAATCGTATGATTTTATGTAAGTCAAGTAAATTATAATTCAAACTTGCGTATGCTTGTGGGGTAAATGGACGACCGATTTTTACTGCTTGACAATACGTCAGATAGGTGATAATATTTATACGATAAAAATAACAAAAAAGATAAGGAGCAAATGAACAAATTATGAAAAAGATTTTAACCATTATCAGCAAAGTAGTGCTTGCGCTGGCAGTGATTGCGTTTGCCTTGAGCATGATAATTCCCGGTATAACCAAGGACGCGTTAGACGCCTCGTACATGGTATTGGTATTCGCAAACGTTTCTATGATTATCTGCGCGACGGTCGGTTCAATTCTGACTGCCGCAAACAGCGATACGGCGCGTAGAGTAGGTCACGGTATGATAATCGCCGCGTTCGTTGCGGGACTTTCAATTGCTTTAATGCTTGTAGATAAAGCGGCGGACGGCGCTACGCTTTCGCCTTTCGCGGCAGTAACAGACGATGAAGAGAAAACGGTAAGCTCCACTTCCGCAATTATAATGATAGTTGCTTCGGCGCTTCTGGCCGTGTACTATATTTTCCAGTTCGTCGTGCTGATTTTGAACAAGGCTTCGAGGGAGGCGGGAAGCCCTTACGAGGATTCGAAAATAATCCGCGTGAAAGAGTGGAAACAGCTTTTGGACGAAGGTATTATTACTAAGGAAGAATACGAGGAAAAGAGAGTTTCTATTCTCGGTATAAAGCAAAAAGCTGATAAGCACGAATAATTGAAATGGTTTTTAAAAGACCGCCGTTCACGGCGGTCTTTTTTTGTGCATTTGCGGCGGTTGCATTTTTTTGGCTTTAGTGATACAATGTACGAAAACTAAGAAAGGGGGCGGAAATGAAAAAAGAATACGGTCCCGACCCGAACGAAAAATTTCCCAATAAAAATATTCCAAGCCTTTGCTATATCAAAAACGTGATAACGCGCCCGAACATCATAGTGGGCGATTATACCTATTACAACGATGACGAGGGTGCGGAAAATTTCGAAAAGCACGTAACTCACCACTACGAATTCAACGGCGACAAGCTGATAATCGGCAAATTCTGCGCCATTGCAAAGGGTGTGGAGTTCATAATGAACGGCGCAAACCACCGCATGTGTTCGGCAACCACTTATCCGTTCAACATTATGGGGCACGGCTGGGAGAAGGCAACGCCTTCGTTGGACGAGCTGCCTTTGAAGGGCGATACCGTAGTGGGCAACGACGTCTGGATAGGTCAGAACGTGACCGTGTTGCCGGGCGTGCATATTGGCGACGGAGCGATTATCGGCGCCAATGCGGTTGTGGCAAAGGACGTGCCGCCCTATTGCGTTGCGGTGGGCAATCCTGCGGCGGTGGTGCGCAGGCGATTCGACGAACAGACGGTTGACTTTTTGCTGAAATTAAAATGGTGGGACTGGCCTGCTGAGAAAATTTTCGACAATCTGGAAGCTCTGTGCAGCGGCGATATTTCAAAGATAAAAAATTTAAAATGATGCGTCGATAAACGCAAAAATCGTACGCAAGTCCCGAACGGAATTTTCCGTTCGGGACTTATTTTATACAAAAATCTACCTGTATTCGACTATATTCTATTGCAAAAGCGGCGTGCGGTAAGCTAAAATGACGGTAAGAAAAAGCTTTCGGGAGAGTGGCTAATGAATACTTTCGGTGATTTTTTGTTTGCGCTTCGCAAGGAAAAGGGTATGACTCAGGCGGAGCTTGCGGAAATGCTGGGCGTGACCAACAAGGCTGTGTCCAAATGGGAGACGGGCGAGGCTATGCCCGAAACGGCTTTGCTGTTGCCAATCGCGCGGATATTCGGCGTGACTGTGGACGAATTGCTGGACGGCAAACGCGCCGACGAAAAGGGCGCAACCGCCGACAAAAAAGACGCGGTTAACGCGCAAGAAATAAGAGGACATAAATTCACGCCGTGCAACGACTTCTACGAATACAGAACGTTGTCCGAAAAGATATGCGGCGCGGTGTGCGCGATGGTGGTCATGCTTGGGCTGGCGGTGTTTTTGCTGCTCGGGGTGCTGTCGGATTTGTGGCATCCGTATTGGATAATCGTTGTCCTTTGCGCGCTGTCCTGCGGAATTATAGGAATAATTTTCGATTTGTGCAACCGCGCCAAGCGTGAAATGAAGATAAGGCGCGGCGAAAACCCGTATACGGGTGCGGCGTGCGGCATAATAATGCTCGCGTGCATAATTGCGTATATGTGCGTCGGTGCGTTTACGGGACTGTGGCATCCCTGCTGGGTGATAGTCGTCGGCGGTGCGATAATCTGCGCGATAACGGGCGCAGTCGGCGGAATTTTTATTCACAACAAAAAGGATAAATAAGTCGTCGGTACGCACCTTTTTTGAAGTTTTTTCATATTATGGTTGTATGGCAATTAAAGAATATGACAGGCGGGCGGCGGTAGCCTACGCAAGGCGTTGGGCTTTTTCGCGCAACCCCAATTACTTCGATTTCAGCAACCTTGGCGGCGACTGCACTAACTTTGCTTCGCAGTGCGTGTATGCGGGCTCGGGCATAATGAACTACACGCCCGTGTTCGGGTGGTACTACATAAACGCCAACAACCGCACGGCAAGCTGGACGGGCGTCGAATATTTTTACAACTTTCTGACGGGCAATAAAAACGGTGCCGGCCCCTTTGCCGAGGAGGTGGGCGCCAACGAAATAGAAATCGGCGATATTATTCAGCTGGGCAGGGCGAACGGCGACTTTTATCACTCGCCCGTGGTGGTCGGCTTTTCGGGCGGTCAGCCGCTTATCGCCGCGCACTCCTACGACGCGTACAACCGCCCCCTGAACTCCTATAGATTTGAGGAGGTGCGCTATTTGCATATTTTAGGCGTGCGCACGGAGGAATAGGAAGATAAGCCACCCTTGACAAGAGGGTGGTTTTATGGTATAATTTGCAATATGAAAATATGTGTTTTCGGCGCGGCAAGCGCGCATATAGACGAAGTATACGTAAAGACTGTGGAAGAGCTGGGCTATCAGATGGCTAAGCGCGGACATTCGCTGGTGTTCGGTGCGGGCGGTACCGGACTTATGGGTGCGGCGGCAAGGGGCGTAAAGCGCGGCGGCGGTTACGTTCACGGCGTGGTGCCCTCGTTCTTCAAGGACAAGGAAATAGAGCAGCTTTTCGACGAGTGCGACAAGATGACTTACACCGACACCATGCGCGAGAGAAAGGCGATTATGGAGGACGACGCTGACGCGTTTATTATCACGCCCGGCGGCGTCGGTACCTTTGAGGAGCTGTTCGAGGTCATCACCTTAAAGCAGCTCAACCGTCACGACAAGGCGATAGTTTTTCTGGATATCGACGGCTATTACCGCAATCTGGAAGCGTTTATGCACACCGCGTGCGAGCGCAAGTTTATAACGCCGAGCTGCCTAAGCCTTTACGAAATAAAGACGACCATTGGCGACGTTTTAGACTATCTGGAAGGGTACGTGCCCAACCCTATTCCATTCAAAAGGACCAAGCTGGGTGAATGATTTGTTTACCGTAACTTTCGTGTGTCTGGGCAATATCTGCCGTTCGCCGATGGCGGAGGCGGTATTTTCGCGGATAATTGAAGAGTGCGGCGTTGCACCGTCGTTCAAGGTAAATTCGTTCGGTACTTCCGACTGCGAGGAGGACAACCCCGTGTATCCGCCCGTGCAGAAGGTGCTTAAGGAGAGGGGCTATAGCTTTGCGCACAGGGCGAGAAAGATAACGCTTTCGGACGTCAAGAACGCCGACTATATACTGGTTATGGACGGTATGAACCTGACCGACCTTACCCGAATGACGGGTGGCAACTATTCGGATAAAATTTTTCTGCTCGGTCACTTTCTGCCCGAAAAAATTGATATCGACGACCCTTGGTATACGCGCGATTTCGTGCGCACCTACGACGAGATTTACCGCGCTTGCAATGCGTTTCTGGACTTTCTTTTTAAGGAACACGCGCAGGCGTTCGGTTACGACCAAAGACATTGAATAGGCAGATAAATTACAATTAACAGTAATTTAGCGAGGTCATTGATAATAATGCAGAATAATGAAATTGAAATACGCAGAGC
>JAIDIR010000350.1 GCA_029052615.1 Clostridia bacterium
TCCCGCCGACGGCAAAGAGTTTACTTTATCCTGCTACTTATACCATTTTTCCGAAGCAAGCTTTATTTTTTTGCAACGCCTGATATAAAAATACAGACTGATGCGCTCCGACAATTTCGGCTTATTTCTTTTTTTACCGACTATTCCGGTACGCTCTCTGAAAGTAATATGTTCCATACCGTTATTTTATCATAGCATTGCGCTGTTGGCAAATATTATCGCAGAAAAAAATTTGATAACCGCCCGTTTATCTGACGTTGCCGTTACCCGATATTACGTATTTATAGGTCGTCAGTTCCCTTAAACCCATGGGGCCGCGCGCGTGCAGCTTCTGGGTGGATATACCCATTTCGCAGCCCAGCCCGAATTCGCCGCCGTCTGTAAAGCGCGTGGAAGCGTTGACGTATACAGCCGCGCTGTCTACGGACGAAACGAACTTTTCCGCCGCCACACCGTCCTCGGTCACTATACAGTCGCTGTGCCCCGTAGAATGTGACGAAACGTGCGCGATTGCGCCCTCCACACCGTCCACTACGGCAACCGCCATTTTGTAGTCGAGAAATTCGGTATCGAAATCAACCGCCTCCGCCGCACGGCAATTGCGTTTGCCGCCGAGCACGGAATGAGCCTCTTTATCCAGAATAAGCTGAACGGGGTTTTCCGTCCTTGCATACGCAAGCTTTTCCCACAACCGGGGCAAAAATTCGCGCGTAACCGCTTTATCCACCAAACAGACTTCCATAGCGTTGCACACCGACGGGCGCGAACACTTGGCGTTTTCGATAATTTTAAGCGCTTTTTCAAAATCGGCTCTACCGTCGACGTACACGTGGCAAATGCCCGTCCCCGTTTCGATGCAGGGCACTTTGGCGTTATCCACGCACGCCCTTATCAAATCGGCGCCGCCGCGCGGAATTAAAAGGTCGATATATCCCTTAGCACGCATAAGCTCGAGAGCGCTGTCGCGCGACACGTCCTCAATAAATCCGATAGCTGCGCCGTCGATACCGACGGTAGCCAAGCCCTTGCGCATTGCGTTGACGATTGCCTCCGCCGAACGGTGCGCCTCCCTGCCCGTACGCAGAACGCAGGCGTTGCCGCTCTTTAATGCAAGCGCAGCCGCATCCGAAGTGACGTTGGGGCGGCTTTCGTAAATTATAGCAACCACACCCAGAGGCACGGAAATTTTTTTGATTTTAAGACCGTCCGCGCGCGTAATTTCGTCAAGCGTTACGCCAACTGGGTCGGGCAGCTTGGCAACCTGGCGAACGCCTTCCGCCATTGCCTTCACGCGCTTTTCGTCGAGCGCAAGTCTGTCCAGCATCACTGCGGAAACGGACGAACGGGCTTCACGCATATCCTCCGCGTTAGCCGATAAAATTTCTGCCGTGCAGGCTTCCAGACTGTCCGCAACGGCGTATAAAGCCGCGTTTTTGCGCTCCGTCGACAACGCCGCAATGCCGCGCTTTGCCGCCGCGCACGCCTTTAATATCTCGATAGTCGTCATTATTTTTTACCTATAAAATGCGTGCCCGCCTTTTCGCCCGCAATTATTTTATACAGAATTTCGGGCGCCGAGCCGTTTGCGATAACCATATCGCAGCCCGACTTCATGCAGATTTTTGCAGCGTGCAACTTAGTTGCCATACCGCCCGTACCCACGCCGCTGACCGAACCGCCCGCAATGCGTTCGAGCTCGGGAGTAATTTCCTCCACCACGGGAACGAGCTTTGCGTTTTTATCCTTGTGCGGGTCGGCGGAATACAGACCGTCGATATCGGATAAAAGCACTAACAAGTCGGCTTTGACTGTAACCGCAACCAACGCGGATAGCGTGTCGTTATCACTGACCGAAATTTCCGCCGTTGCAACGGTATCGTTTTCGTTTATGACGGGCAACGCGCCGAGCGACAAGAGCCGCTCCATAGTGTTGCCGAAATTCACGCTGCGCTCACCGCCGTTTAAATCTTCCGCGGTTATAAGAACCTGCGCAACCGTGTGGTGATACTCCGAAAAAGCTTTGTCGTAAAAACACATAAGCTCACTTTGCCCGACCGCCGCAGCCGCCTGCTTGGTGGGTATATCCGCGGGGCGTTCGCTTAAACCAAGCTTACTTTTACCGAGCGCGATTGCACCCGACGAAACCAGAATAACTTCGTTACCCGCATTCTTTATATCCGCAACTGTTTTGCAAAGGTTTTCAAACGTATGCACGTTCAAATTGCCGTTAAGATAGGTCAGCGTAGACGTACCTATTTTTATAACCACACGCATTATCGGTCACCTCTTTTCTTTATAATAAAAGATTTCACGCTTTTAGTCAAATAAATGCTATCGCCTACCTCAACCGAATGGGCAGTTTATATTTTTTTACGAGGATGATAGCCGTTTTGTAGTTATACGC
>JAIDIR010000036.1 GCA_029052615.1 Clostridia bacterium
GATAAGAGTATGCACTTGGATCCTTCCATAATAAGGGTAAAGGAAATCAAGTACAAGAGCTTTGAGGAAGACGCAACGGAGGTGGACAAAACTTCCGACGGCACGTCGAAAATAATTAACGCTGGCGAATACACGATAAAGCTTGAAATCATAGATAAGACCATATATAAATGGTTGGACAAAACGACCGACGATAAATCGTTTAAGATAACGGTTGACAGGGCAAAACCTAACGTCACGGCGGCATTTAAAAATACTTTGCCTACCAATCTGTACGTTTCGTATAACGACGGCAAGCTACCGGAATTGAAAAACAGTGCGACTAACGCAACGGCGGGCAAGATTGACTGGCAGGCTGACCAGTCGCCCAGGACCGACGATACCACGTTCTACTGGGAGTTTACGCCGGACGACACCGTAAACTATCTTAAAATTACGGGCATGTCGGACGAAACTAAAATAACCGTTCCGTATAAAACGCAGGCGATTGACAAGCTTGAAATTATTCTGCATAAGGACGGCGAAGAAGAGGATGCGGAAGACGTAAAAATTTACGATGCGTTCACACTTACCGACGGCTCATATTCGTTAAAGAATTATATCACCGTAAACGCCGTTTATCAGGACGGAATTACCAAAGAAGCTCTCGGTAGTTCGGGTTACGTGCTTTCCATAGTTGGCGGCGCACCAAAGCTTAGTGCGGGAAACTTGACTATCAGAGCCAAGCAGGCGAGCGGCACAAAGTATGGCGACCTTGCAATAACCGTTTTGGCTTCAGAGGTGGTAGATATAGACCCGACGTACGACGATAACGGCACGGCGCTTACCTATCCCGTAACCATAGACGATATCAAGGACAATCTTAAGGTTATTGCAAAGTGGAATTACAGCGATAACGATTATTTGGACGTAGATATCGACGACGTTACAGTAACCGGTAATTTAGTAGCCGGAGCGGTAGGCGACGTTGAATTGACAGTTTCTTACGGCGGTAAGACTGCAAAGATTTATCCCCAAATCGATAAGGGCACTCTTGATATGTCGGGCGTTTCGCTTACCACAAGCACGACGGGAGTGACGGGTTCTAACGGCGCTTACACTTGCACCTACGACCCCGCGGTTACCGTTGTATTTGCAACGAGCGGCGACGTCAAGAACGCAGACGGCGACACGGTTACGGCAACTTCGACTGTCACCTACAAAAAGAAGAATTCAAGCGGTGCGTGGATTGTGGCAACTGCGGCAGATTTGCAGAACGCTGGCGAATATCAGATAATCGCCAAGTACGTTCCCGACGATACGGCTAACTACAAAATTGCAACTGGCGAGGACGAGATAACCGTCACGCTTACCATAAACAAGGCTAAGGTTACGGGCATAGTTTTCGAGGATGCGGTTAAGCCCGAAATTACGGGAACGAGCTATACGCTTGAAGCGACGGGCTATCCCGAAGAATGGGTAACCGTTACTTACAGTGTAACGGACGAGGAAAACAATCCGCTTTCCGGAACTTCGTTCAGTGCGGCAGGTAAGTATAAATTTACGGCAACTTTCACTATCGATGCCGCGCACGTAAACAATTACGAGGCTATAGCGCCCATAACCAAAACGCTTACCATAAGCGACAAGCCGCCCGTTACAGGTGCGGAAAATATAGTTGTTGAACCTACTATATCCGCGACTTATACGGGTAAGCCCGTGGACTATAAGGCGCAGAACGTGCCCGAGGGCGTTGAGGTTTCCTATAAAATAGAAAAAAAGGACGACGTTGCTTTCAGCGGCACGGATATAATCAACGTAGGCGAGTATACGGTTACGGTCAGCTTTGAAACGGGTGCGGCTTACGCGCCCATAGCGGACAAAACCTGCGTTGTTACCGTCGGCAAAGCTAAGGTTGATATGTCGGGCGTGAAGTTTGCAGACGATACCGTTACGGGCAACGGTCAGGCGCACAAGTTTGAAGCGACCAATCTGCCCGAGGGCGTGACCGTTGAGTACGAGTATAAAGGAAATAAGCAGGCGGATCCTTTCGAATTTACCGAAGTGGGCGAATACACCGTCAAGGCGTATTTCACTTACGAGGACGAGGACAATTACGAAGAGATTAAGCCCGTTGAAGCCACGCTGACGATAAGCGACGCGGTTGTGGAGAGTATTTCCGCAAATGTTGAGGACGGAGCGAAGTTTGATATTAACGGCACTCTTGACGACGTAAAAGCCAAGATTAAGGCGGAAATACACTTCAACAACGGCACGAAGCAAAGCGTGGGTATTGAAGATTTGACTATCGATTGCGCGACCCTGCGCGAGGGCGGCTTGCTTGAAGTTGGCACGCAGACCATTACCGTTGTTTACAACGACGGCACGCAGGACTATACGACCACGGTGCAAATCGAGGTTGCAAAGGCTAAGGTTGCGCTGCCCGTATATAACGGCAGTCTCAGATACACGGGATTTGACGTAAAGCCCGCAGCAAGCGACTTTGAAGGTTTTGATTCCGCGCTTATGGCGCTGGTCGATAGCAAGACGGTTGCAGGCCTGAACGCAGGTGCATACAAGGCGGTGTTTGCCTTGAAGGACGCCGAGCGTTACGAATGGGCTACCGCAAGAACCTACAAAAAGTCCGTGTTTGCGGCAGTCGTTTACGAGGAAGTAGTGCTTGAAGACTACGAAGCGGCGGTTGACTGGAACCTTGCCAGGGCAAAGATAACGGCAACCAAGGCGAACGGCAAGCTTCCCGTATTTGCAAGCGAAAGCTATACCGGCTCGTTTGCCGAGGTCGTTGGTTTGAAGTACTACACCGACGAAACGTGCGCGGAGGAAGTTGCCGCCGACGAGTTGGCGTATAGCACAAAATACTTTGTAAAAGCCGAGCTTCTTGATACTGCGAACTTCGAGCTGGACGAAACGGCGGTTGCGTTCTCGAGGAATGCGTTTGAATATACTACCCCCGAAAAGCAGCTGACCGTTTGGGAAAAGGTCGTTAAGTTCTTAACCATAAACTGGCTGTGGATAGTCATTGCGGTCGTGGCGTTGATTCTGCTTATCACCGTGATAGCGTTGATAGCGCGCGCGGCAAAGAGAAAGCGCGAGCGCGAGGAACAGCGCAGGCTGGAAGAGAAGGAAGAGAAAAAGCGCGAGCAGGAAGAACGCGAGGAGCGTCGCCGCGAGGAGCGCGAAGAGCGTATGGCTCGTTTGAACCAGCAGCAGATGATGATGCCGCAAATGATGCCTATGGGCGGACAGATGCCTCAGATGCCTATGCAACAGTCTGTGCCTATGCCTCAACAGGCGCAGGCTCAGCCCGTGGCTGCGGTTGGCAGTGCAAGCGAGCTGGCTGAGATTAAGGCGGAAATTTCCGCGCTCAGGGCAGAGCAGAATTTGAGAGACGTTTCCGCACTTAAAGCCGAACAGCAGGTCACCCAGACCAAAATCGACTTGCAGTTTGCAAACCTGTTCTCGCGTTTGGGCGTTGAACAGGGCGTTCAGGGCGGCTTATCCGTGAACTGGCTGGAAGAGATGGTTGACAAGGCGGTGCAGAAGGCGCTGGCGAAGAACGACAAGGCGGAGGCGCAGGTCGCCAAAGCTGACGGCGCGGCGGCGCAGGTTCCTCCCGACGCGGTTATGACCACCGTTACGACCACCAAGATTGACACGACCAAAAAGCCCGTTCAGAGCGCGGCGGCACCCGCTCCCGTAAGAACGGTGGTACGAAACATAGTGGCGCCTATGCCCGTGGACGACGGCAGAGTGTTCGACGTGGGCGGCTTCTACAAGCCTGCCGATCCTTTGACCGACAATATTGACGACGTTCTCGGAAATGAGGATAAGCAAGATTAAGAGCAGTAAACCAAAAGCCCCGCGGCAACCGCCGCGGGGCTTTTACTATACGTTTTTTAAATCAGTCTTTCTTTTCCTTGGTTGCCTTGGCTGCGGGCTTTTTAGCCGCTTCCTTTTTGGGTGCAGCCTTGGCGGTCGTCTTAGCCGCAGGCTTAGCAGTTGCCTTTGCCGTTTCCTTCTTGGGCGCCGCCTTCTTAGCGGGAGCCTTTGCGGCTTTTTCAGCCTTAGCGGGCTTTTCGGTTTCCTCGGCTTTCTGTTCCTTTGCGGGCGCTTCGGGCTTGTTTACTTTATCCAAAAGCTCGCCGACCGACGCCTGCAGCTTGGCAAGCGCTGCTTCCGCGTCCTGCTTGTTGTTCGCCTTTACAGAGTAATAAATCTTCAGCTTGGGTTCGGTGCCGGAGGGGCGTACGCAAACGAAGCTGCCGTTCTTCAATTCGTAATATACGCAGTTGCACTTAGGGCTTCCGATGGGGGACTTTTCGCCGGTTGCCATATCGCACTTCTCGTCCTTGGAGTAGTCGCGGAAGGAAGCCACCTCGTAAATATCGAACTTCTCGACGGGCTGCGCCTTAAGCGCGTCAACCACGGCGTTCATTTCCTTCATTGCGTTCAGTCCCTTGTACTGAATGGAAACGTTGCAGTCAAGCACGTAGCCGTAGGTCTTGTAAATTTCGTTTAAGCGGTCGAACACCGTCGTGCCCTTGTAGGCGTAGTAGCAAACCATTTCGGCGCACAGCATGGAAGCGACTACCGCGTCCTTATCCCTTGCGTGCGTGCCGCGCAGGTATCCGCAGCTCTCTTCAAAGCCGAACACATAGGTGTGGGAGTTATCTCTTTCCCAAAGCTTAATCTTCTCGCCGATGAACTTGAAGCCGACGGGCGTTTCGAAAAGCTCCACGCCGAAGCTCTGGCAGATTGCCTTTGCCATGCCCGTGGATACGAACGACTTTACAACCGCCGCGTTTGCGGGCAGTGCGCCGTCCTCTTTAAGACGGGTGAGAATGTAGTCCAAAAGGAGTATGCCGACCTGGTTGCCCGAAAGCGCTTCAAACTCGCCCTCGTCGTTCTTGACCGCAACGCCCAGTCTGTCGCTGTCGGGGTCGGTGCCGAATACTACGGTTGCGCCAATCTTGTTTGCAAGCGCAATGCCCATCGAAAGCGTTTCCTTGAATTCGGGGTTGGGCACGGCAACGGTAGAGAAATCGGTGTCCTTTTTAATCTGCTCCTGAACTACGGTTGCGTTAATGCCTATCTTCTTTAATATGGTGGTGACGGGGATATATCCCGAGCCGTGTACGGGGGTGTAAACGAGTTTCAGGCTCTTTCCGCAGGTCTTAACCGCCTTCTTGGAAAGGGTGAGCTTTTTAAGCTCCTTATAATATTTCTTGTCTACCTTTGCGGGTACGGGAAGTATGTATTTCTTTCTCTGCGCAACGGTGGGGGTGGCAACCGCAAGGTAGTCGGTTATCGCGTTAATGCTGTCCACGACGACCTTGGTGTCCTCGGGGCTCATCTGCGCGCCGTCCGCACCGTATACCTTATAGCCGTTGTATTGCTTGGGGTTGTGCGAAGCGGTTATCATAATGCCGGCAACCGTTCCCAGTGCGCGTACCGCAAACGAAAGCATGGGTACGGGGTGTACGTCGTCGAACAGATACGCCTTTATGTTGTTTGCCGCAAGCACTTCCGCTGCGGTCTTTGCAAACACGTCGCTCTTTAAGCGCGTATCGTAGGAAATGACTACGCCTTTAAGCTTGGCTTCCTCGCCCAAGCCCTTAATAAATTCGCTTAAGCCCTGCGTGGCGCGTGCAACGGTGTAAACGTTCATCTTGTTCGTGCCGTAGCCGATAATGCCGCGCATGCCTGCGGTGCCGAATTCAAGCTCGGCGCCGAAGCTGTATTCTATCTCTTCTCTGTTATTCCTGATGGAAGCGAGTTCGCGCTTGCCCTCGTCGTTAAGTCTTTCGTCCTCAAGCCAACTTTCGTAAGCCTTTTCAAAATCCATAAAATTCCTCCTGAAATTCCCCCGCATACGATAATCGTATACAAATTTTGTAATTATTATGTCAATTCGTCTTTTTTATTATATAAAAAAATTCCCCCCTTGTAAAG